>DASUNJ010000272.1:0-13818 GCA_036277235.1 Thermoanaerobaculia bacterium
GGACTACTGCTACTTCTACCGGGGCTGCACCATCGCCTATGCCGAGTCGGTGGCAACCGTTGCCCAGAACCTCGGGGAGGTGAAGCCGCAGATCTTCGTCTCGGTGCCGCGCGTGTATGAGAAGGTCCTGGCCAGGGTCCAGGAGGGGGTGGCCTCGGGCTCGCCCATCAAGCAGAAGATCTTCGCCTGGGCGCTCGGCGTCGGCCGCGGTGCCCTGCCCAAGCGGCTCAAGCTCCAGAGCGGGGGCGTGATGCTCGGCCTGGCCGACAAGCTGGTGTTCAGCAAGATCAAGGAGCGCCTGGGCGGCAAGTTCGTCTTCGCCCTGTCCGGCGGCGCCCCGCTGGCGCGCGACGTGGCCGAGTTCTTCTGGGGCGCCGGCATCCCGATCTACGAGGGCTACGGCCTGTCGGAGACCGCGCCCGTGCTCACGGTGAACGCGCCGGGCGCGGTCAAGCTCGGCACCGTCGGCCGCGCGCTGCCCGGGGTCGAGATCCGCATCGCGCCCGACGGCGAGATCCTCGCCAAGGGGCCGAACATCATGAAGGGCTACTGGAACATGCCCGAGGCGACCGCCGAGGTCATCGACTCCGAGGGCTGGTTCCACACCGGCGACATCGGCGAGCTCGACTCCGACGGCTTCCTGCGCATCACCGACCGCAAGAAGGAGCTGATCATCAACGCCTACGGCAAGAACATCGCCCCGGCGCCGATCGAGAACTCGCTCAAGAGCAGCCGCTTCATCGGCCAGGCCGTGGTGATCGGCGACCGCCGCAAGTTCCTGTCGGCGCTGCTGGTGCCCGACTTCGAGGCGCTGAAGCCCTGGGCCGAGCGCCAGGGGATCGGCGCAGCCAGCAACAAGGACCTGATCCAGGACAAGCAGGTGCGGGCCCTGATCGCGCAGGAAGTTGCCAACGTCAACTCCGGGCTCGCCAGCTTCGAGAAGATCGTGGCCTGGGATCTGCTTCCGGAAGAGTGGACGCTGGAGACGGGCGAGCTGACGCCGACCCAGAAGGTCAAGCGCCGGGTCATCAACGAGAAGTACGGCGACATTCTCGAGCGGCTTTACCAGGAGTCGGAGGCCAAGGCAAGCTGATGTCCATCTTTCATCTCGAAGTCGGCTCGGACCGGCTCGCGACGCTGACGTTCGACTCGCCGGACCACAAGGTCAACGTCTTCACCCGCGCCGCCCTGACGGAGCTCGAGAGCGTCATCCAGGACCTCGCCCGGCGGCAGGACGTCGACGCCCTGATCCTGCTCTCCGGCAAGCCGGGGAGCTTCATCGCCGGCGCCGACCTGGAGGAGATCTCCAAGGTGACGGACCCCACCGAGGCAGAGGCGGGCTCGCGCATCGGCCATCGCCTCTTCTCCGCCTGGGAGTCGCTCCCCTTCCCCACCGTGGCGGCCATCCGGGGCGTCTGCCTGGGCGGCGGCACCGAGATCTCGCTCGCTTCGACCTACAGGGTGGCGAGCGATTCGGCAGCGACCCGCATCGGCCTGCCGGAGGTACGGTTGGGCATCCTCCCCGGCTGGGGCGGCTCGACCCGCCTGCCGCGGCTGATCGGCATCGCCGAGGCGCTCGACCTGATCCTGACCGGCAAGACGGCCGCGGGTCGGAAAGCCCTGAAGCTCGGGCTGATCGACGCCCTCATCCCCGACGCCCGGTTCCTCGACCACGTGCGGGACTTCGCTCGCGAGCGCGCCGGCCGGCCGCGAAAAGACGAGAGCGGGATCGACATCAAGGAGATGCTCCTGGAGAAGAACCCGCTCGGCCGCAAGGTGCTCTTCGACCAGGCGCGCAAGAAGACCCTGCAGGAGACCCGCGGCCACTATCCCGCGCCGCTGCGCGCCATCGAGGTGGTGCGGATCGGGATCGAGGACGGCCCGCGCGCCGGCTTCGACGCCGAGGCCCGCGCCCTGGCCGAGCTCGCCACGTCGCGGATCTCGAAGAACCTCGTCCACGTTTTCCGCATGACCGAGGACGCCAAGCGGGAGCCCGGATTGCCGGACGGCGAGCCCAGGGAGATCCGCGCCGCGGCCGTGCTGGGCGCCGGCACCATGGGCGGCGGCATCGCCCAGCTCATCGCCAACGAGACCGACGTGCCGGTGCGCATGAAGGACATCAACAACGACGCCCTCGCCCTGGGCATGAGCCACGCCTCCGGCCTCTACGACCGGCTGGTGAAGCGCTACCGCCTGACCGCGCCCGAGGCGCGCCGCAAGATGGCTCTCGTCCATCCCACCCTGGACTTCTCCGGATTCGCCCGCGCCGACATCGTGGTCGAGGCGATCGTCGAGCGCATGGACGTCAAGCAGCAGGTCTTCGCCGAGACCGAGCAGCACGTACCCGAGGACTGCGTGCTGGCTTCGAACACGTCGTCGCTCTCCATCCAGGGGATCGGCTCGAAGACCCGGCGGCCCGAGCGGGTCGTGGGCATGCACTTCTTCAACCCGGTGCACAAGATGCCGCTGGTCGAGGTGATCGCGGCCGAGGGGAGCGCGCCCTGGGCGGTGAACACGGTCTTCGACTTCACCCGCAAGCTGGGCAAGACCCCGGTCCTGGTCAAAGACACGCCCGGCTTCCTGGTCAACCGGCTGCTGATGTTCTACTCGTCGGAGGCCATGTGGCTCCTCGACGAGGGCTACCGCATCGAGGACCTCGACCGCGCCATGACCGACTGGGGCATGCCGGTCGGGCCGATGGTCTTGAGCGACGAGGTGGGGATCGACGTCGCGAACAAGGTGGCCCACATCCTCCTGGAGGCGTTCGGCGACCGCATGGCCATCCCGGCCTGGCTCGACCGCCTGCCGGAGAACAAGCGGCTGGGAGTCAAGAACCAATCGGGCTTCTACCGCTACGAGGACAGGGAGAGGAAGGAGCCGGACCCCACGGTCTACACGCTGCTGGGCCTGCACCCCAGGGTGGAGAACCCGGATCCGGGCCTGATCGCGGACCGCATGGTGCTGCCCATGGTGAACGAGGCGGCGCGCTGCCTGGAGGAGAAGGTGGTGCGCAGCACCGCCGAGCTCGACCTGGCCCTGATCTTCGGCACGGGCTTCCCGCCCTGGCGCGGCGGCCTCTGCCGGTGGGCCGACCAGGAGGGCCTCGGCCGCATCATCGCCACCCTGGAGCGCTTCGAAAGCGCCGTTGCCGAGCGCTTCCGGCCTTCCGACGCGCTCCGGGCAACCGCCGAGGCGGGCGGGTTCTACGCGCGGTTTGTCCGCTGATCAGGCGCTCTTGAAGCTGTAGCCCTGCCCGCGGTGGGTGAGCACATACCGGGGCTTTGCCGGATCCGGCTCGATCTTCTGGCGTACGCGATGAACGTGCACCCGCAACGTATCCTCGAAGACCTCCTCCATCGGCCAGACCCGGCGCAGCAGGTAGCCGGTGCCGACCGTGCGCGGGGAGCTGCGCATCAGGATGTGGAGGATCTTGGTTTCGGTAGGGGTCAGAGGGACCGGGTTGCCCTCCACCTTCGCCATCTGCCGCACGAAATCCACGGCCAGCCGGCCGTCGACCGGGGTCTCGGACGCCAGGGCGAAGGAGAAGTCGCCGATCCGCCGGAGCACCCGGCGCGCCCGGGCCACGAGCTCGGCCGGACGGAAGGGCTTGAGGATGTAATCCTCGGCCACCGTGTCCAGGGCATTCACCACCGTCGGCTCGTCGTCCACCGCCGTCAGCAGGATCACCGGCAGGTCGGAGAAGGCATGGACACGCCCGCAGAGCTCGATGCCGTCCAGGTCGGGCATGCGGATGTCCACCACCGCGAGATGGGGCAGCCCCTCGCGCTCGATCCAGCGCAGCGCGGCCTCTCCGGACCCGCAGGTGGAGACCTCGAAGCCCGACGCCTCGAACGTCTTCCGCAAAAGGTAAAGGATGTCTGGATCGTCGTCGACGCAGAGGACGCGAAAGCTCGGGGGATCCTGCCGATCGCTGCTCATGAAAGACAGAGGGGATTGTATACCAAGGACGGTGCGTCCTCGCACGAGGACGCACTTCGGGGGAATCCAGAGCTCTCCAGGCACGTTGCCCTCTATGGGGGCCCCCTGGTCCACCCCTTGCTTCAAGCAGGCTGTGGATAGAAAAGGAGGAGCAGAGATGCTCAGGAAATACTTGTCCCACACAGTGCTTTCGCCGATCATCGCATTGGCCTTCGCGCTCGCTCTGGCTCCGGCCCTTCCGGCCCAGGAGTCCGAGCCGCAGGCGCCCGGTCAGTTCGGCGAGAAGATCGACGTCAACGAGGTTCTTCTCGACGTCCTGGTCACGGATTCCAAGGGCAACGTCATCGTCGGCCTCAAGCCCGAGGACTTCGTGGTCAAGGAGAACGGCAAGCCGGTCGAGCTGACGGGCCTCACCTTCTACTCGGACCGCCGCCTCATCGGCGGAGCCAAGGAAGGCGTCAAGGTGGACGAGGTGCCGGAGGACCGGTTCTTCATCCTCTTCTTCGACGACCAGAAGGACGAGGCGGTCGACGCCCCGGCGCTGCTCGCGCGCCAGGTCGAGGCCAGCCAGCGCGCCCGCGACTGGGTGCTCAAGAGCCGCCAGCCCGCCGACTGGGTCGCGGTCGTGAGCTACGACAAGAAGCTCAAGGTCCAGCAGGATTTCACCCGCGACGGCCGGGCGCTCGCCGAGGCCATCGGCGGCGCCATGAAGGGCAAGGACGCCGAGGGGAACTGGCCCTCCCGCATCAAGGAGGGCGAAGGTCCGTCCCTCTACGCCAACCTGCCCCGGGGCAACGCCCTGCGCGACAAGACCGAGAACATCTACGACGCCCTGCAGGTGCTCGCGGATGCCGCCGGCCAGATCCGCGGCCGCAAGAACCTGGTGATGTTCACGACCGGGTTCGGCGAGGTCAACTCGTTCGGCCAGTACATCCCCGACCAGCGCTACTACCCCCGGACGGTGCAGGCCCTCAACGACAACAACGTCGCGGTCTACTCCCTCGACCTGGTGCCGGCGGGGACCATCCACCCGCTGAGCGACGCCATGACCAAGCTCTCCAACGAGACCGGCGGCCAGTACTACACCAACTTCTCGACCTTCTCGACCCCGCTGAAGCAGATCGGCGAGGAGAACAGCGGCTACTACCTGCTCAGCTACCGCGTCGAGCAGCCGGCCGGCAAGAGGGGGTTCCAGGAAGTGGACGTCGACACCACGAACCCCGAGTTCAGGGTACGGGCGCGGAGGGGCTACGCGTACGGCGAGGCGCAGGCCGCACGCTGACCGCGGAGGCGAGAAGCCGCCGCCGTAGCCCGCGGTAGGGCTGGCGACAGGCCAGCAGGTCCGAGAGGACCTGCCGGATGCCCGGATGGAGCCGGGAGACCGGCACCATCCACTGACCGATCGGATCGTCGAAGAACAGGGAGCGGGCGCGAGCCGCCCGCTCCATCTCCCCTCCCAATTCGACAGACAGCCGCCGCGGGTACGCCTCAGGCGTGCCCGCGAGCAGGCACTCCGCGGCCCAGAGCCCGGAGAGCATGCCGTAGCGGATTCCCTCGCGGGTCAGCGGATCGGCCACGGCCGCCGCATCCCCCACGAGAAGGATCCGCCGCGCCACGCCCGCCTCCACCGCCTCCAGGGTCCAGGGTCCGAACACCGGGATCGGATAGCGGTAGCGCGGCCCCGGCAGCTCGCGCCATCCAGCGGGCAGATGACGGTCGAGGAAGGCATTGAGCGCGGCACGGGCGGCGCCGTCCGAGAGCCGGTCCGGCGTCCAGGCGATGCCCACGGAGGCCCCACCCGACCGGGGGAAGACCCAGAGATAGGCATCCGCCAGATCCGGGAAGGCGAGGACCAGTCGGTCGCACTGCAGCCCGGAAAGCGAGCCTCCAAGGCCGACGCTCTCCCCTTGGGGCTCCAAACCCAGGCTCCGCCGCGTCCTCCCCCGGGCGCCGTCGGCGCCGATCACCCAGTCGTAGGAGAGCCCCTCCAGCGATTCGACCTTCTGCCGGACCGGGCGCGCGCCCGCGGCAATCGCGGCTTCGCAGATCGCCCGGTCGAGGTCGGCCCGGCGGAAGATGCGGATGCCTTCGAGGTCGATTTCCAGCGTCCCCCCCCGAGCGTCTTCAAGGACGGCTTCCGGGCTGACGACGGCGGGCAGGGGGGAGGGATCGAAGCCTTCGAGGCGCGGGAGGACGTGCTCGGGGACGGCGCCGCCGCAGGGCTTTTCACCGGGGCGGGCAGGGAGGTAGAGATCGACTTCGGCGCCCGCCCTCGCCAGGGCCAGGGCGGCGGAGCCGCCGGCCGGGCCGGCTCCGATGACGGCGAAGCGGGTCACTACACGCGGGTACCTTGGGTGTCCTCGCCGTCCTCCTCTTCCTCGATCTTGAGGAGGACGACCGTCACGTTGTCGATGCCGCCGCGGGCGTTGGAGTCGTTGACCAGGCTGCGGCAGATCTCGTGGAGGTCCCTGCCGGAGGAGAGGCGCTCGCGGATATCGGCGTCCGAGAGCATGCCGGTGAGGCCGTCCGAGCAAAGAAGATAGAGGTCGCCCGCCTTCACCTCCAGCTCGCGGACGTCCACCACGACCTCGCTCTCGCCGCCCAGGGCGCGGGTCACCACGTTCTTGAGCGGGTGCGAGCGCGCCTGCTCCTTGGAGAGGAAGCCGGCCACGACCTGCTCGTTGACCCAGGTGTGGTCCTGCGTGAGCTGGTCGAGCCGGTTGTTGCGCAGACGGTAGGCGCGGCTGTCGCCCACGTGCGCCACGGCCGCGGTCCCTCCGGCGAGCAGGAACCCGACCACCGTCGTGCCCATCCCGTAGAGCGAGCCGTCCTTGCTGATCGCCCGCAGGACGTGGTCGTGGGCGATGCGCACCGCCATCCGCAGCAGGTTCGTGTGGCGCTCGAAGCGGTTGTCCATGCCGAACGGCCAGGTCGTGTCCTTTTCCGCGGTCTTGTCGATGAACTCGCGGATGGCGTGTACCGCGATCTGCGCCGCGACCTCTCCGTGGCTGTGGCCGCCCATGCCGTCGGCGACGACGTAGAGCCGGTGCAGCGGGTCGATCTCGAAGTAATCCTCGTTGTGGATACGGGTCAGACCGACATCGGAGAGCCCGCAGGCCTTGACGCGCAGCATCAGCCAGCCTTTCCGAAGAGGCCGCGCCGGGAGGATGGCTTCTCCAGCTCCTCCAGGGCGCGGAGGACCGCGGGATCGTCCTCTCCCCACTCGATCGCCTTGCGATAGTGGAGCACCGCGCGGTCCGCCTGTCCGGCGAGCGCGCAGATCCGCCCGGCCTGCTTTCGATAGGAAGGGTTCATCGGTTCCAGCTCGCAGGCGCGCTCGATGGCCGAGACGGCCCGCGGCAGCCAGTTCGCCTGCTGGGCGCAGGCCAGGGCCAGGTAGTGCCAGGTCTGCGAGCTGGAGGGATCGGCCTTGGTGGCACGGTCGAAGTTGTCTGCCGCCTCCAGGAAGCTCTTCTCCTTGTACGCCTTGACGCCCCTCTGCAGGTAGGCGCGGGCGAGCTGCTTCGGGTCCGAGTCGGCGCCGGGCCGGACCAGCTCGACGTCGTGCTGCCGCCGCCGCTCCGGATCGGAGAGCACGTTGAAGGCCTGCGTGATCTCCTGGAACTCCGTGTCCGCCCGCACCCTCTCCGACCCCTGGAAGCGGTCGGGGTGGCGGACGCGCGCCAGCTCCCGGAAGCGCTGGCGGATCTGGTCCTCGGTCGCGTTGCGCGGCAATCCGAGGACGACGTAGAAGTCCTTCGGCATCACGTATCCCTTATTTCTGCTTGATTCTATACAAACGGAGGGCCATGGATCGAACCGTGTCCGGGATGTTGCGGTCCTTGGCCATGTCGCGCAGGTCCCTCACCGCCAGCCGGGGCACGTACTTGAGGGCGATGGCCAGGGGTGTACGGGGGTTCTGGACGAGCGCCTTCATCACGGGATAGCGGCCGATCCAATCGCGTTTCCTGGTGATCGCTTCCAGCACCTCCTGCTGCACCGAGCGGCTCGACGCGGTCTGCTCGACCTCCTGGTCCGACAGGTTGTTGAAGAGGAGCGCCGCGCAGGCCACCTGCGGGTTCGTGTCGCGCAGCAGGAAGTTGCGCAGGGTACGGGGCGCGCCGCGCGCGAGCTTCAAGCGCGCCGGGACCGGGAGCATGCGGATCTGCCCCTCGGAGAGGCCGACCTCCGCGTCGAACTCTCCCGAGGCGGGCAGCGCCTTCACCACGTCCAGGGCGGCGGCCAGGGATGCGTCGTCGATCTCCTCGACCGGGCCTTCGGGAGCCGGCGCGGGGCGCGCGCTGCGGTCCCGGGGCAGCAGGTGATCGCGGTACTCGGTGATCCGCCGCTGAACGTAGCTGGAGAGCTGCGGGTTCGACTCCAGGGCCGACAGGATCTCGGGCTCGTCCAGGATCGCGTCCTGGCGCAGGACCAGGATCTCCTGGAGGTCGGGAGGGAGGCTGCGCGCCAGGTCGACCAGGAGCCGCCGGGGCACGTCGCGCCGCCGCAGGATCGTCTCGATCAGCCGCGGATGGGAAACCTGGACCGCGAAGAACGCCAGCACCTCCTCCCCCGCCAGGTGCTCCAGTAAGGGAGCCGCGACCCGCACGTCCACCTGGCGCAGAGCCTCCGATGCCTTGCCGGCGAGCTCGGCATCGTGGCCGCTGGCGAACTGGACCTGCAGGGGGATGAGGACTTCGGGAGCCAGGGGCAGGAAGCCGCTCGCCGCCAGGACCTGAAGCTGGCGATTGGCGCCCGACCGCACCTGATCGAGCAGCGAGGCCTGGGAGTCGGCCACGGTCAGGGAGCCTCTTTCTTCGCTGCGATCTGCCGCACCGTCTCCAGGTCGATGACGAATTCCCGCACCTCGCCCGGCTTGCCGTTCAGCGGATAGGAGAGGCCGTTGACCTGGATGTCGGCCGCGCTGGTGTCTCCGAGCGTGATCTGCACGCTCTGTTGCGCCTCGAAGGTCTGCGACTCGCCCTGCGCATACTCCTGGGCCACGATGCGCTTGCCGTCCGCCGAGACCTCGACCCAGCACGCGGAGGTCAAATCGAGGGTGACCTCGAGAGGGGCCTTGGGCTTTTCCGGCGTGGGCAGGGGGGCCGCGACGGGCGCGGTCTCGGGCGCGGGGGGGGCGGCGATGGGTGGCGGGGTCACGTCGGCGGCTGGATCGTCCCGGCGGCGCTCGGCGTACCAGGCGAGCGCGGCCACCAGCCCGATCAGGAGGAGCACGGCCAGCGCGAGGAACAGGCCATAGGTCCAGTTCCGCACCGGCCGGGGCCGGGTCGGACGCTGGCCGGCGAGGGTCGAATCCTTCCTGACCCCCTCTTCCTCGGAGGTTCCCTTTTGCTGGACTGAAAGATAGTGGTTGACGACATCGTCGGGAGAGAGGCCGACGTAGCGGGCGTACTCGCGGAGGAAGCCCTTGGCGAAGATTGGCGCGGGCAGGAGGTCGAACCGGTCGTCCTCCATCGCCTGCAGGTAGCGCAGGCTGATCTTGGTGCGGTCCGCGATGTCACGGAGGCTGATCTCGCGCATTTCCCGCTGGCGCCGGAGCCAGTCGCCGAAGGCGGCGGTGGTCTCGGCCTCCGGCGGCTTGTCCCAGGGGGGTTGACGCTTGGGCGTGCCCATGCCTCCAGCGTTGCCGCCGGGAGGCGTCTCCGCCGGTCCCGCACCTTGACCATCGCCGCCGTTGCGGCGCTGAGGAGCTCGCTCTCGTCTGGACATGTCGTTTGGCGGCACGCGAGTCATGACTTTACGCGGCATTTGGTTTTACGTCAAATCCTTCCCGGTATCTCTTCCATTAGCCTTCCATCAGGCATCACCCAGCAAGACTCGCGCCCGCTGCCGGACCGCCGCGGACAGGCGCGGATCGGCGGCGACGGCCTTCAGCTCGGTCTTCCGCAACAGCGGCAGGAGCTTCAGCCCGGTGGCGAGCGGGGTTCCCGGATTGCGGCAGATCGCCACCTGCAGCCCGTAGCGCGCCCCCCACCGGCGGTCCGCCGCGATCAGCGCCAGCACCGGTCCCGGTGTGGCCGCGCCGTGCGCGACGGGAGCAAGGATATCCTCGGTCAGGCGCGGATTGTCCAACAGCGCGCCGATCACGCGCGGGCTCGGATCGTGGCGCAGGTGCGCCAAGAGGCCCGGACCCGCCCGGCGGGCGATCGAGATCTTCTCGCCCAGCGCCAGCTCGGGCAGGCGCGTCGACAGGTACTGGTCGGCCATGCGGCGCAGCCGGGGGTGCAGGCGCATGTCCCCGCCGAGCGCCGCCAGGTCCCGCCAGTAGAGCCCGGGGACGAGCTGCTGCGCCAGCACCTGCGGCGTGCGCGGGTGGAACGCCAGGTCGCGCCGCACCTCGTAGAACGAGAGCAGGCGCGGCTGGGCCAGGACCTCGATCACCTCGGCCGTGACGAAGGAGCTGCGCAGCACGTTGCGCACGGCCGGCGGATCGAGCAGCCCGGCGTGCTCGCGCACCAGGGCCAGCAGCTCCTCGGAGCCGGCCTCGCGCATCCGCTGCAGGACGTCCGGAGAGCCCTCCCCCTGGACCGGCTCGATCATGGCCCTATGGTATCTTCCTTCGGCCATGGCGATCACAAGAGACACCCAAGCGCACCTCGCCAAAGGGGAGTTCGACGCGATCGAGGGAGAATGGCTGGCCGCCATGGGCCAGGACCCCCTGGATCTCGACTACTTCATCGGCGTGGCCCGCGCCCTCACCGGCACCGGCCAGGAGGAGCGCGCCCGGCTCCTGCTGGAGATGTTCGACGAACAGCTCCGCGAGAGCGGGCGCTGGGACCTGCGCCGCAAGCTGCTGCAGCGCGGCGGCTCCATCCTCCTCCCTCCCGACAAGCTCCACCCCGCCATCTTCGCCACCCTGAAGCGCCTCTACGGCGACCGCTCCATCTTTCAGGGGCTCGCGGACGCCGTCGGGCTCCAGCGCGCCACGCACGACATCCCCAAGACCTGGGAGAAGGTCGAGAAGCTCGAGAGCCTGCTCGCCTTCGACGTCGGCACGGTCGTGGCCATGGAAGGCAAGGGCGTCGGCCGCATCGCGGAGGCGAACCTGGGGCTGGAGAGCTTCAAGGTCGACTTCGAGCGCATCAAGGGCATGACGGTAGGCTTCAAGGCCGCGGCCAAGCTGCTCCAGCCGCTGTCGCCGGACCATGTGCTGCGCCGCAAGCTGGAAGACCGCGAGGCCCTCGCCGCGCTCAAGCCGCCGCAGCTCCTCCAGGCGACTCTCCAGAGCTACGACCGGCCGCTCACCGCCGGCGAGATCCGCGAGATCCTGAACGGCATCGTCACCGAGTCGCAGTGGACCTCCTGGTGGTCGGCGGCCCGCAAACACGGCCACGTGGTCGCGACCGGCACGGGCAGCCGCCAGACCTACCGCTGGGCGGAGAGCAGCTCGGACGCGGTCGATACGCTCTGGAAGGCGTTCGAGAAGGCCGATCCGCGCAAGAAGATCGAGCGCCTGAAGCGCGACGGCGCCCGCGATCCCGGCCTGCGGGCGCTCATGGCGAAGAACCTGGAGGCGGTCGCCGACCGCATCGCCGGCCAGGACCCGGGCCTCGCCTTCGAGATCTGGTTCGCCCTGGAGCGCACCGGCGGCGCGCCCGAGGACGTGGACTGGTCGCCCGAGGAGCTCCTCCTCCAGCGCGATCCCACGCGGCTCTTCGCCGGCATCGAGGACCGGCTCCTGCGGGAGCGCGCCTATGCCATGGTGCGCGAGCGCCGGGAGGACTGGCCCGACGTCTACCGCGGCGCCATGACCAAGGAGACCGATCCCCGCGCCCTCGACATGCTGGCCGACGGGCTCCGGGCTTCGAACGCGGCCGGGCTCAAGGAGCTGGAGCGCTTCTACGACACCCTGTTCGCCCAGCCGCACCGCTACCCCGCCGCTTTCACCTGGCTGGCCGAGCGCGCCGCGGTCGACGAGATGATGCGTGCCCGCAACCCTCTGCGCCTGTTGCAGCAGATCCTCGGCGCTCCGGCGCGGGACGAGTTCGCGGCCTACCGCCTCCGCCTGCTGGCGCTGGCCGAATCCGGCGGCACGGTGCCCCGCCTCCTGACCCATCTCACGCACGACCAGGCCGCCCAGGCGGAGGACGCCGTGCAGCGCAGCTCGAACCTGGAGCCCTTCCAGCGCGAGCAGCTCGTCAACGCGATCCAGCTCCGCTTTCCGGCGCAGCGCAAGGACAGCGGCCCGGAGGCGCTCTACGCCACGACCGAGCAGATCGAGGCCAAGCAGGCCGAGCTGCACCGGATCATGACGGTCGAGGTGCCGGCGAACCGCAAGGCGATTGAAGAGGCCCGCGCCATGGGCGACCTGCGCGAGAACTTCGAGTACAAGTCGGCGCGGCAGCGGCACGAGTACCTGAACGCCCGCGCCGCGGCGCTCAACGCCGACCTCTCGCGGGCCCGGCCGATCGAGACCGCGAACATGGACATGGCCGAGGTGCGCATCGGCACCAGGGTGCGCCTGTCCGGCAAGGACGGCAGCCGAGTGGTAACCATCCTCGGCCCCTGGGAGAGCAAGCCCGAGGAGGACATCCTCTCCTACGAGTCGGAGCAGGTCATGAGCCTGCTGGGCAAGAAGGCGGGCGACGAGATCAGCCTCGCCGGCGAGACCTGGCGGATCGAAACGATAGAACCCTGGCGCTGAATGTAGGGGCGGGGCTTGCCCCCGCCCGGGAGGGGGTAAACCCCTCCCCTACATCAACAAAAGGCGGCCCGGAGGCCGCCTTTCTCTTTCAGCTTACACTCCCTGCGACAGCTCGATGGTTTCCAGCCGGTAGCGGAGCACGACCTTCGAGCCTTCGGCAATCAGGAAGCCGAGGTCCGAGTACCGCTCCAGGAGCTCGCGCCCCTGGGGGCTCTGGGCCGAGACGCGGAACTCGGGCACCTGGCCTTCGAGTCCCTTCTGCACCCAGACGTCGCCGCTGCGCAGCTCCCGCCAGACGAACTCCCGGCCGGCTACCTTGCTGATGGTGTCCGGAAACGCGAGAGGCAGGTCGGCCATTGGGATCACGGTGACGCGCTCCACCGGGGCCGGCGGGGGCATCAGGTTCTGCTCCGCCTTCTGCTCCATCCCGTTCTTGAAGAGGAATAGGCTGAGAACCAGGGGCAGGGCGAAAGCGGCGGTGGTGCGGAGCACCCTCTGGTTCGGCAGGCCGAAGAGGTACGCGGCCGCGGTGTGGACGAGGGTGGGCTCCGGCCGGCGCACCGCGGCGACCTCGGCCCTGACCCGCGTCGAAAGTCCCGGCGGCGGCGCGACCCGCTCCAGGTGCCAGACTCCGCTGGCGGTACGTTGCATGGCCTCGAAGCGGGAATTACACTCGGCGCAGGCGGCGAGGTGACCCTCGATCCCCCGCGATTCGTGGAATGCAACCTCTCCGTCCAGGTATGTGGAAAGCTGCTCGGATGACAGATGGCGAATCATTTTCTCAAATCTCCAAGAGGGTCCGGAGCTGATCACGGCCGCGGGCGATCCGCGAGCGTACCGTGCCGATCCTGACTCCCAGAACGTCGGCGATTTCCTCGTAGGAGAGCCCTTCGATGTCCCGCAGGACGACGACCTCCCGGAACACTTGCGGCAGACGGAGCAGCGCCTGTTCCACCCGGCGCTTGTCGTCCGCGGCGACCGCCAGCTCTTCCGGCCCGCGTGACGGGTCGGCATAGACGGCGACGCCCTCTCCCGTTTCCTCGCCGATCGGCTGCGTCGGCGGGTGCCAGCGGGAGAGCCTGTCGCGGCAGTGATTCACCGCGATCCGGAAGATCCAGGTCTTCAGGGTGGAACGACCCCCGAAGCTCCCGAGGTGCCGGAACACGCGCAGAAAGATCTCCTGCGTGAGGTCGGCAGCCTCCTCGCGGTTGCCC
>DASUNJ010000273.1:0-9034 GCA_036277235.1 Thermoanaerobaculia bacterium
ATACCGATCTTGACGCCGGACGGGCCGTCCTCCCCCACCACGCCGCCCCAGAGCGTGTTGTCCAGGTCGAGCACCAGGCACTTCTTCCCCAGCCCACGGACGGCTTTGACCTGACGCACCAGCTCGGCCGCGACCGTGGGGAGGAAGCCCGGGCTCCATTCCATCTTGGCCAGATAGTACATCTTCGGATCGAGCACCCGGTCCTTGCCGTAGCGCGAGGCGAGGCGCTCCAGGTCGAAGAGGCGCACCCGAGGGTGGCCCTTGAAGCGCCGCAGGAGCTCCAGGTTAATCTCCAGGTAGAGCTCGGTCTCGCCGTACTCGGACTTGACGTCGGCCACGCCCGCGAGCGGATGGGCGGGAGCCGGGAAGTTGCCGATCAGCAGCGTGGCCGGGAGCTTCTCCACGGCGCGGTCGCCCCAGGACTCCAGGTGCGAGACGACCTCCTCGCAGAAGTTGCGGCGCTCCGCGGCCGGCATGGAGCTGAAAGCGGCCATGCGGTCGGGCTGCAGCAGGCGGAGCGACAGGGCCAGGAGCACCACGTCGGGCTGGAACCGGGCGAGCTCCGAGCCGTCGTCGAGGACTTCCTGCACGTACTGGCCGAACTTCCCCACGTAAAAAGCCGGGCGCAGCCCTTCGCGCGCGCAGTGGACGTCTACGTAGCGCGGCAGCAGGTCGAGCGTGAAGTTGCCGAGGATAGCCAGCTTCACGTCCGGTACAGCGTCTGGATGGGCCGAGCGGGACTGGAGGGCCTTCGAAAGAAGGCTGTAGTCGTTGGCGGTGAGCTTCTCCAGGTCGCCGCCGGCGATCGTGGCCATGGCAGCCTGGAGGGCTGCCGAGTCCTTCGCCTCAGCGATGGCTCTGGTGTCGGGCCTGGAGTCTCGAGGTCTGTCCATCGGGTTTCTCCTCTCGGATCCTCTCCTCGACAGAAGCATAGAAACGCAGGAGCTTCGCCTCGAACGCCTCCCGCGTCAGCTCCCGCTGCGCGAAGTCGCGGGCGGCCCGGGCCAGCCGCTCGCGCAGGACCGCGTCGCGCAGCAGCTCAGCGAGCGCCTTCCCCATCGCCTCGGGCTCGGGATCGGCCAGGCGGGCGATCTCGTCCGTGAGCACCTGGGTGTGGGTCGGCAGGCGGGTGGCGAGCACGGGCCGGCCCGAGTCCAGATAAGAGTAGACCTTCATCGGCGTGTTGTCGCCGTGGATGCGCGGCGAAACCAGCACGGTGGCTCGGCGGAGGTAGGCGCCCAGCCTCTCGACCGGACGGGGACCGAGGAACCGTACGCTCTCCCCGAGGTCCGCGGTGAGGGCCTTGTAGTGGCGCAGGGACTCTTCGTCCCCACCGATCACCACCAGCTTCGCGTCCGGCACCTCGCGGAGCGCGTGCCGGAAGGAGTCGAGGAGCAGGTCGATGCCCTGGTAGCGCTGCAGGTTGCCCACGTACATGGCGACCGGCCCATCGGGCACGTCGTCCACGTCTACGCCACTCTTTCCAAGAAGGCTGATGTCCTCGATACGCGCGATGAGCCCTTCCGGCCAGCAGGCTCGCGCCTGGTCTTCCAACGATTTGCAGACGGCCAGGGTCGCCACGCTACCGCGCACGGCGGCCTTTTCAAAGCCCTCCAGGGGCCGCCGGAGGCGGCGCAGGAACGCGAACTTGTCCATCATCTGCCGCGCCAGGCCCGAGTCCATGTCGTAGACGTAGGGGATTCGGAACATCCAGCGGACGGCGAGGGCCATGAACGCCGACTCCTCCACGGCGTGGATGAGGTCGTAGCGGCCGCGGCGAGCCATCCTCAGGGCGGTGACCAGCATCACGCCGTCGCTCGCCAGCTTTTTGAGCGAGAAGCCGGGCTGGATGCGGCGCACGAAAGGCAGCCGCGGGATTCGCCGGATGCGGCAGCCCGGGATCCGGACGTCCATCCCTTCCGCATAAGTGAGCACGTCGATCTCGTGGCCGTGGCCGGCGAGCGTCTCGATCACCATCTTTTCCGCGATCGGCGTGCCGCGCTGCTGGAAGAACGGATGCGGAGCGAGGAGGAGGATCTTCATGAAACGGCCTCCTCCGCAACAGGCTCCGCAGGGGCCCGCTTCGAAGGCCGATGACTCCACGCGTAGATCGCCCCTCCGATCAGCGCGTGGATCAGCACGAGGCCGTAATCGAGCCAGGCCACGGCGACGCCCTTTGCGCTCGCCACGCCGAAGGCCGTGAAGAAGAAGGCCCAGACGTTCTCGCGCACGCCGATGGCGTTGATCGACACCGGGATCATCATCACAAACACGGCGATCGGCACGATCAGGAAGAAGTAGGGCAGCGGGATCGGCACGTGCAGCGCCTTCGCGAGCAGCCAGCCGTTCAGCACCACCACCGTCTGGAGGAACAGCGACCAGCCGAAAGCCTTGGCCAGCACCGCGCCCTTGCCCTGGAAGGCGAAGATCGCGTCCGAAACTTTTTTGAAGCGCGGACCCAGACGGGCCAGCAGGTCCGGCGCGCGCTTCGATGGCCTCGACCAAGGAAGAAAGAGCAGCGCCGCGATCAAGCCCAGGACGATCGCGCCGCCCGCCACCCAGCCGTAGAGCTCCGGGACCTCGTCGGTGAGACGGCCGGACCAAAGGTAGGACAGCAAGAGCCCCACACCCGCAAAGAGCATCAGGGCCAGGAGACCGATGAAGCGGTCCACCACCACGATCGCCACGGCCGCGGCGCGCCCCACCCCGGAACGGGAGGTGTCGTAGGCCCGGATCGCGTCGCCGCCGATCGTCGAAGGAAGAAGGTTGTTGAAGAAGATCCCGACCGCGAACGACTTCACCAGGAACCAGAACGTGGCGTCCCCTCCCTGGCTGCGGAGGAGCAGACGCCAGCGGGAGACGCTCGACACGTAGCCCAGCGGGCTCATGGCGACGGCGAGGAGGACGAATCGGAGGTCCGCCGAGCGGAAGGCGTCGAGCACCTCGCCCAGCGGGGCCTTGCGCAGGATCCAGGCGATCAGGGCGGCGGAGACCGCAACCCGCACGGCGGTCATGATGCGCGCCTTGTTCATCAGGCCGCCGAGCCCAGTCTCTCGCGCAGGAGGCCGGACAGGTCCTCGAGGGCTTCGCCGCGGACGAACATGCGGTACCAGATCTCGACGTTGAGGATCAGCCAGAGCCGCACGTGGTGATCGGCTTTCTGCGCCAGGTGCTCCCGGATCAACCGCTCCACCGGCTCGCGCCGGAAGATCCCTTCTTCGATCAGGACGGACCCGGTGAGGAGATTCTCCAGGACGGGCAGCAAGGGGCCCTTCATCCAGTAGCCCAGGGGGAACATGAATCCCTGCTTCGGCCGCTTGAGGATCGAGTCGGGCAAGTAAGTCGAAGCCACCCGCCGCATCAGGTACTTCAAGGTTTTCCCGTTCAGCTTGAGGCCCACCGGCAGCGTCGCCACCCACTCGGCCAGCCGGTGGTCGAGGAACGGCGAGCGCGATTCGAGGCCCTGCGACATGGTCATGCGGTCGGTGAGCATCAGCGAGTGCTCGGGGAGCCGCGTGGCGATGTCGGCCGCGAGCATGCGGTCGAGGTCCTCTCCGGCGAGCGCCTCGTCGAAGCCGCGCACCACGCTCTCCATGGGATCGATGCCCGCGAGCTTCGCGACCATGCGGTCCGTGTAGAGGCCTCCCTTGCCCTCCTGACCGAAGCGGAAGAACGCGGTGGCCTGGGCGTAGCGCCGGCCCCCTTCGTGGAAGGCGAGCTCGTGCATCCAGCGCGCCCGCTGCGCCAGGGTCTTGTACCCGGCCGTGTCGGGCAGCGCGTAGATCGCCGGCCCCAGCAGGTAGCGCCGCACCGCCTCGGGCAGCGCGGCGTAGAGCCGGATCCAGCGGAAGCCGAAGTAGCGGTCGTAGCCCGCGAAGATCTCGTCGCCGCCGTCGCCCGTGAGCACCACCTTGACGTGCCGCGCCGCCAGCGCCGCCGAATGATACATGCAGGCGGCGATCGGATCGGAGGGCTCGTCCAGGTGATAGACCATCTTCGGGAGGAGCTGGACCATGTCGGGCCAGACCATCTCCTCGTGATGGTCGGTGCCGCAGTGATCGGCGACCTGCCTGGCGAAGGGGAGCTCGTTGAAGTCCTGCGCCTCGACGCCGATGGCAAAAGTCTTGAAGCGCTCACCCGTAGTCTCTCTCATGATTTGCGACATCATGGCCACGACCAGGCTGGAGTCCATGCCGCCCGAGAGGAACGCGCCCACCGGCACGTCCGAGAGCATGTGCGATTCGACGGCCTCGCGGATGCGGATGCGCCCCTCTTCCACGATGTCCGCTTCGGAAACCTTTTTCTTGGGCTCGAAGCGGAGCTGCCAGTAGCGCCGGACTTCGACTTTCGGCTCCGATTTCTCCTCCAATCGCGAGGCATCCAGCACCAGCAGGTGCGCGGGCGGCAGCTTCTGGATGCCGGCGAACATGGTGCGCGGACTGGAGATGAAGCGCAGCGTCAGGTACTCGTCGAGAGAGCGCAGATCGATCTCCGGATGGGGACCCCCGCCAATCCCGGCGAGGATCGACTTGATCTCGGAGCCGAACAGGAACCTTTTCCCGTCGAAGCGCCAGAAGAGCGGCTTCTGTCCGAAACGGTCGCGGGCCAGCAGCAGCTTGCGCCGGCGCGAGTCCCAGATCGCGAAGGCGAACATGCCGCGCAGGTCGTCAACGACCCGCTCTCCCTTCTCTTCATAGAGATGGAGGATCGACTCGGTGTCGCTCCCGGTGCGGAAGCGGTGACCGCGCTCGATCAGGCCGCGCCGCAGCTCCTGATGGTTGTAGATCTCGCCGTTGAAGACGATCCAGGCGGTCGAGTCCTCGTTGGCGATCGGCTGATGGCCGCGCGCGAGGTCGATGATCGAAAGCCGCCGCATGGCGAGACCCGCCTCGCCGAGCGTAACGGAGCCGTCGTCGTCGGGGCCGCGATGGACGAGCGTGCCGTTCATCCGGTCGAGCGTCTCCTGCTCGGCGCCGAACGGGCTCCACTCCCCGCAGATTCCACACATCCGACTCTACCTCAGGACGCCGCAGCCTTGTCGACCGGTATCGGCGGCGAGGGAACGGCAACCGGCCGCGACGGCTCGACCGCGCGCGGAGCAGAGCCGCGGATGACCTCGGCCACCTGGTACTCGCGGACGCTGCGGGCGTGGGTGAAGATGATGATCTCGCCGACGAGCCCCAGAGAGAGCGTCTGCACGCCCAGCACCATCAGCAGAATGCCCAGGAGCAGGATCGGCCGGTCCGCGAGGCCCTGCTCGAACACCGCCCGCTGCACCACGGCGATGAGATCGATCACGAATCCGGCGAAGAAGAGGCCGGTGCCCAGCAAGCCGAAGAAGCGCAGCGGCGTGCGCGTGAACTTGGTCAGGAAGAAGACGGTGAGGATGTCCAGAAGCCGCCCCAGGTAGACGCCGGTCCCGTAGTAGCGGGTGCCGCGGTCCTCGCTGCGCTGCGGCAGCGGCACCTCGCGCACGGAGAAGCCGCGCGAGAGCGCCAGCAGCGGGATGAAGCGGTGCAGGCCGCCGTAGATATTGAGCTCCTGCGCCACGCGCCGCTTCATCAGCTTGAACCCGCAGCTGATGTCGCTGAAGCGGGTGCCGGTGAGCCGTCCCACGAAGGAGTGGAACAGCCGCGACTGAACGCGGTTGAAGAACGAGTCGATGCGCGGATGGCGCCGGCCGGCCACGAGATCCGCGCCGGAGTCGAGCGCCTCGAACGCCGCGGCGAGGCCGCGCGGATCGACCTGGAAGTACGAGGCGAGAGTCAGGATCTTGTCGCCCCGGGCGCGCTCCAGCCCGAGCGTGAGCGCCGCCGATTCGCCGAACGCGCCGCCGAGCACGATGATCAGGACCTCGTTGCCGGCCAGGCTCTGCAACTCGCGCAGCACCGGCACAGAGGCGCGCTGGCTGTCGTCGACCACGAAGATGAACTCGCAGGTCTTGCCGAGCCTCTCCAACTCGGCCGCGAACTCGTCGTGAAGCTGGCGCAGATCTCCCACCCTCTCCACGATGGGGATGACGACCGAAATCTCGGGCTCGCCGCGCAGCTTGTCCCTCCTCATGACTGCTTACCTCCGGGTTCGACGGCTGCCAGGACAGCTTCCACCTCTTTGAAATCTCCAACTTTTACGACCAGCTCCGCGAAGAACCCGACCACGATCAGATGGGCGAACGCGAAGGCGAACAGCAACGTGGCCGACGGAAAGACCAGCGGATAGTCGTTGTGCGGGGTCCAGACGAAATGGACGTACACGCTCGTCATGAACGCGAGCAGCATGCCGATCAGGAACGGCAGGCTGAGCAGCCCGAACCACAGGGCCGGCCGCGTGATGAAGCCGAGCAGCATCTTCACCGTGAGGAGGTCGAGGAAGACCTTCCAGATGCGGGAGATGCCGTATTTGCTCTTGCCGAACTGCCGCGCGCGATGGTTGACCACGACCTCTTTCGTGCGGCAGCCGGAGAGCGACATCATCGGCGCGAGGAAGCGGTGCATCTCGGCATAGAGGCTGGCCTTGCGCACCAGCTCCAACCGGTAGGCCTTGAGCGTGCAGCCGTTGTCGTGGATGCGCGTGCCCGTGAGCTTGCCGATCAGCCAGTTCGCCGCCATCGACGGCAGCCGGCGGGAGATCATCTTGTCCTGCCGGTTCTTGCGCCAGCCGGAGACGACGTCGTACCCCTCGTCGATGTGGCGCAGCAGCAGGCCGAAGTCGTTGGGATCGTTTTGCAGATCGCCGTCGAGCGTGATCACCACCTCGCCGCGGGCCTGGTCGAACCCGGCCTGGAGCGCCGCAGTCTGGCCATAGTTGCGGCGGAAGCGCACGACCTTGACGCGCGGGTCGCGCTCGCAGATCGCCCGCAGCTTGTCCACCGTCCCGTCGCGGCTGCCGTCGTCGACCAGGATCAGCTCGTACTCGCGGCCGAGGCGCTCGGCGGCCGCGGTGACCTCGCGGTGGAGCGCGTCGACGCTCTCTTCCTCGTTGTAGAGCGGGATGACGATGGAGACTTCCATTTAAGGAATGTTCCGGATGATCCTTGGTCCGATCAGTTTTGTGAGCGGCAGCGGCAGCTTCTGCCAGGCTTTGATCAGCATCTGGTACTTGGGATTCGCCGGGCTGACGTTGGGCAGCTCGCGTGCCTTGACCAAATGGTACTGGTAGGCGAGCGGGACCTCTTCCATCCCCCAGCGGGCTTTGAACGCATGCCCTCCCGTACCCCGCTTGCTGCGTCCGAAGTCGAAGGTGCGGTAGCCGTGCTCGCGCCCCCACCTCATGATCGAAAGATAGAGATAGTCGTCCACGCCGCGGGGGCGCTCCCCCCGATACCGGCGATCCGCGCCCGCGTAGAAGGGCATGATCACGCCGTGCCAGAGCAGGTTGAGCACGCCCGCGACCGGCCGCCCCTCGTGATAGACGAAGAACAGGTTCGTGTCCGCCGGATGCCGGTCCAGGATCTCGCGCAGGAACAGGCGAGGATAGACCGGCGTGCCGTGGTGCCGCATGCTCTGGCAGAAGAGGTCGTAGAAGAGCGGCAGCTCCTCGATGCCGGCGACCCGGTGCTCGAAGCCGGCTTTCGAGACGTAGGTCATCATCTGCCGCCGCTTGCGGTCCATGCGCTTGAGAAGATCCTCCTCGCCCTCGGCCAGGTCGGCGCGGAAGGTGACGTAGAGGTCCTTGGTGAGCAGCTCGCTGGAAACGGCCTTTTCGGACCGCAGCTCAAGATAGTCGACTCCACGGTCTTCGGCGATGCCCAGGGCCTTGTCGAGCAGAAGGCGAGCGGTCTCCGGATCGTCAGCCACGACGCCGCCGCCGATGGCGAACGGGATCGAGACGAGCGAGTGCCCGAACAGCCGGCTCTGCAGCTCGAAGAGCGGGAGCACGCCGGTGACTCGCTCGCCGCGCCGGGCCAACAGGTAGTGCGCCCGGTGCTGGAACACCCGCTCCACGAGCCAGCGCCAGCCGAGCTGATGGAAGAACGTGGCGCCGGGGGCCTGCCGCACGAAACGGTCCCATTTCGCCTCGAACGCCGGGTGCAGGATCTCGATGGTCAGCGGCTCCGTGTGCGGAAACCGGAGGATGCCCTGGGGATGCGCGCGCTGCCGGACGAGGGGCTCGGCGGTCACAGGCCCAGCACCTCGCGGCAGGAGGCGAAGCAGTACTCGGAGAAGAGCTTCGCCAGGCGGTCCTCCGTGCGGTCCAGGTTGCGGTAGTGCCGGACGCGGGTGAGCCATCGCACGTCCTGCACCGGCTGGTCCGGATCGAGCTCCCAGGGGTGGATGTAGACGATCGCCGGCCGCCGCTCGAAGCCGTTCAGCCGCCGCATGCCCCAGCGGATGAAGCCGAGCGGGAAGTGGCGCAGGTAGCCGCCGCCGACGAACGGCAGGTTCACGCCCGCGAGGCGGACGGTGGAGATCGGGAATTCCTGCAGGGCCGAGCCATTGGAGCCCCTCACCGGCCGCGGGAAGCGGGGGAAGTCATGGATGCCATAGCGGTCGTGGCGGATCGGAAAGACGCTGGAGTCGTAGCGGAAGCCCTCCTCGAGCAGGACGTCCATGGCCCACATGGTTTCGCGCACGATGGAGTAGTTCGGGGCGCGGTAGCCGATCACCTGGACGCCCGCCAGGTCCTCGATGGTGCGCTTGGAGCGCCGCACGTCCTCGCGGAACTCGGCAGGGGTCATGGTGGTGACGCGGCGGTGGTCCTGGCCGTGAGTGCCGAGCTCGTGGCCGGCGGCCCGGATGTCGCGGACGAGGCCCGGCCAGCGCTCCGCCACCCAGCCCAGGGTGAAGAAGGTCCCCTGGACGCCATGCTCCGCGCACAGGTCGAGCAGCCGGCGCGTGTTGCGTTCCACCCGCGGCTCGAAGCTCCCCCACCGCTCCCGCGGGCAGGCCTTCTCAAACGCGCCTACCTGGAAGTAATCCTCGACGTCGACCGAAAACGCGTTCAGCAAGATCTCACCTCTCCCAATGCGACGACGACTCGCTGCTCCTTTACCCCTGCCACCAGCTCCTCCACCCGCCGGGCGTTCTCCTCCCAC
>DASUNJ010000274.1:0-2278 GCA_036277235.1 Thermoanaerobaculia bacterium
TCGGGGGTGAGGGGCTGCTGTCGGCCCTCCTCCGGAACGCAGGCGTCTGGCTGCTGGGAGCGGCGCTGGCCGGCTTTTTCGTGGTGCCGTTCCTGGCGGGAGTGCGCAACCTGGAGGTGGGACGGATCGCGCAGGGCAGCCAGCGCGATTATCTCTACCAGCACGGGCTCGATCTCCGGGACCTGTTCTGGCGCCGCCCCTGGACCGAGCTTCAGGTATCCAGCCCGGCCGGCGATCCCTCGGAGGGCACGCACCAGGAGATGCCCTTCTACTTCGGCATCGCCCTGTCCTTGGCGTCCTTGGCGTCCCTGCTGTCCTTCAGGTCCTTGGCCGGTCTCCACTGGATGATCCTCATTGCCCTGGCGCTGTCCATGGGCAAGCTTGCCGCCTGGATCTCCCTTTGGGTCCCCGGGCTGGCGGCCATCCAGTTCCCCTGGAGGTTCCTGGGGCTCGCCACGTTCGGAGCAGCGGCCGGAGCCGGCTTCGCCGCGGCCCGGCTGCTCGGTATCTGGCGGGGCCGGCGGTGGACCATCCTCATTCCGGGCGTGATCGCCGGGCTCCTGATCCTAGACGCCGCTCCCTTCACGGGCGCCGCCGGCTGGCTTCCTTCCTATGAGCGCTTCGGATGGATCCACGAACCCGATCCCGAATGCGGCCGGCGCTGGGGGTGCTGGGAGCACGAGCCGGTCGATCCTCCCTATCCCTTCCGGGCCGCCGGCCTGTTCCTCCCGCCGCCCGGCCCGGAGACGGCCACCGGCCTCTTCTGCTGCGTCTATCCCGAGTACGAGACCCCGGCCGTCCGCGAGGCCTTCGTGCCCATCGGCAACCACGGCGTGCAGGCCCGGGCGGGAGTGGGGCTCTTCGCCGGACCGTATACCCAGAAGCTCGTGGAGCTGCCGGCGGCGCCCTACGCGGTCCGGCTCGGGGGGCGCCGGGAGGTGAAGCCTCTCCGCTTCCAGCGGGGCGGCGGCGAGATCCGGGTCGAGTCGGACGGCCGGCCCGGCACCGTCCTGGTCCTGGAGCAGTACTTCCCCGGCTGGCAGGTGCTCGGCATGGAAGGTTGGCAGGAGGTGCGGCCAACCCGCGCCGGGCTGCTGAAGGCCCGGGTGGCCGTGGGTCAGAAAGAAGTCCGCTTCCGGTTCCAGCGCTGGACCGGTCCGCGGATCGCCGGCTGGCTGCTCACGGGGCTGGCGTCTTTGGCTGTGCTGGCCATGTGCCTGTACGCACGCCCGGCTCGTCCGAGAGGGGACCCTCCGCCCGGCCGTGGATGAATTGCTGCACCCGCGGATCCTCCAGGTTCCGGAACTCCTCGGGCGGCGCCGAGGCGACGAGCCGGCCCTTGTGGATCATGGCGATGCGGTCGCCGATGCGAAAGGCGCTCTCCATGTCGTGGGTGATCGTGACGGTCGTGGTCTTGAGCTCGTCGTTCAGCTCCACGATGACCTCGCCGATGAGCGCCGTGGTCACCGGGTCGAGGCCGGTCGTGGGCTCGTCGAAGAGCAGGATCTCCGGCCGGTGGGAGATGGCGCGGGCGAAGCCGACCCGGCGCCGCATGCCGCCCGAGAGCTGCGACGGCAGCTTCTCCTCCACTCCTTCGAGATGGACGAGGTCGAGGCACTCCTTGACCCGCTCGTCGATCTCCTTGCGGCTCATCTTCGTCAGGCGCTGAAGGGGGAACGCCACGTTCTGCCAGATGGTCATCGAGTCGAAAAGCGCCCCCTCCTGGAACGACATCCCGAACTTGCGCCGGAAATCGGTGATCTCCCGGTTGCCGAGCTTCTCGACCGCCACGCCGTCCACCTCGACCGTGCCGGAATCGGGGCGCAGGAGGCCGATGATGTGCTTGAGGAGCACGCTCTTGCCCGTGCCCGAGCCGCCGATGACGACCAGCGACTCGCCGGCGGCGACGTCGAGGCTCATGCCGTCCAGGACTACCTTCGGACCGAAGGACTTGTGGAGGTCGCGGACGCTGATCTTCGCCGGTTCTGCCATCGGAGGGGGCATCAGAAGAGCAGCCGGGTGAGGAAGAAGTCCGCGACCAGGATGGCGATGCTCGCCACCACCACGGCGGAGGTGGTGGACCGCCCCACCCCCTCGGCGCCGCCTCTCGTGTAGAACCCCTGCTGGCATCCGATGGCCGCGAGCAGGAAGCCGAACACCGCCGCCTTGATGAGGCCCGACAGCACGTCGTTCACGTCCATGAACTGGAAGCTGCGGTCGGTGTAGCTCACCGGGTTCGCCCCCATGAGGACCACGGCCACGATGTAGCCGCCCAGGA
>DASUNJ010000275.1:0-7555 GCA_036277235.1 Thermoanaerobaculia bacterium
TCCAACCCAACTTCTACGCGCCGCTGACCGCCGATCACCGGCAGAAAGACCCCTTCACTCCCCTGCTGCGCGCCTACGACAACGACCGCATCCAGATCCGCGTCCTGGTCGGCGCCCACGAGGAGGGGCACAACTTCAGCATCCACGGCATCAAGTGGCTGTTCGAGCCTTCGGAGCCCAGGTCCGGCTACCGCAACAGCCAGATGATGGGCATCTCCGAGCACTTCGAGTTCATCGTGCCGCAGATCATCAAGAAGCCCAACGGCGAGGCCGTCGACCGCCTCTACGCCGCCGGCTCCGCCTCGGACGACTACTGGAACGGGATCTGGGGATTGTTCCGCACCTACACGGGCAAGCGGCCCGATCTCGAGGAGCTGCCGGACAACCCCAACGGCAGGTTCACCATCGACCCGCAGACCCTCGGTACCTTCGACTTCTCCTGCCCCAAGAACGTGCCCGTGCAGCTCTTCGACGTCACAGCCGTTGCGGCCAAGGACGCACTCTCCGAAGGCCGGCTGTTCTACAACCAGCGCATCGACACCCTCACCGGCAAGCTCTACGACGAATCCGCGCTCATGTACGTCCGCACCTCGGACCTCGTCGATCCCAACATCGCTTTGCCGCGCCTCAAGGACACTGCCCCGCGCGAGCCGCTGATCCTGCGCGCCAAGGCCGGCGACTGCATCAAGCTCACCCTGCGCAACAAGCTGCCGGACACCCTGCTCGACCGCAACGGCTTCAACACCCTGCCGATGGTCGTCGAGGGCTTCAACGCCAACGACGTCAAGCCGTCCAGGGACGTCGGCCTGCACCCGCAGCTCCTCTATTACGACGTCAGCCGCTTCGACGGCACCAACGTCGGCGACAACAACCTGACCCAGACCGTCGCGCCGGGCCACTTCACCACCTACGAGTGGTACGCCGGCGATGTGATCGTCAACAACGACGGCAGCGTCACCAAGGTGCCGATCGAGTTCGGCGCCACCAACCTGATCTCGTCGGACCGCATCGAGCACGCGAGCAAGGGAGCGATCGGCGCGCTGATCATCGAGCCGCAGAGCTCCACCTGGGTCGAGGACCCCGGGACGCGCGCCGCGGCCACGGTGACCAACACGGCCACGAACAACACGTTCCGCGAGTTCGTGCTGCTCTTCCAGACCGACCTGAACCTGAGGACCGGCACGCTGCCGGGCGACGTCATCCCCAACCTGGCCGACCTCGACGATCCGGAGGACACCGGACAGAAGGGGATCAACTACCGCACCGAGCCGCTGTGGAAGCGCATGGGGCACCCCGCCAGCAAGCCGCTCAACGAGACGCGCGACCTCAACTGGCACGACGTGCTCTCCAACGACAAGGTGGGCGGCGACCCGCAGACGCCGGTTTTCATCGCCAGCGACACGGACACGGTCCGCTTCCGGCTGCTCGCGCCGGGCGGGCACTCGCGCAACTCGGTCTTCGTGCTCCACGGCCACATCTGGGACCGGGAGCCCTATATCGACTCGTCGAAGCAGATCGGCCGCAACGAGTTCTCCTTCTGGGAGGGGGCGCACACCGGTCACGGTCCGAGCAACCACTTCGACGTCCTGCTGCGCACCCAGGCCGGCGGCAAGTTCAGCGTCGCCGGCGACTACCTCTACCGCGACTTCACCTCCCACCACTTCGACGGCGGCATCTGGGGCATCCTGAGGGTGGTGCCATGAGGAAGGCGCTCGCCGGACTGTGGCTGCTCGCCGCCCTCCCCGCCCTGGGGGCTACCCAGAAGGTCGTCCAGGAGGGGATCGCGGTCGAGCTGTCGGTCGCGCCCGTCGATTCCCGGGAGGGAGAGCTGCGCGAGGGGAGGCGCGCCCGGGTGAGCCTCCGGTTCACCGATCCCACGGGCGCGCCGCTCGGCGGCCTCTACCCTGCAGCCTGGATGGATCGATTGGCAGCCAAGGAGAAAGACCCCGAGGCCTGCCGCAAGAAGACCCAGGGCTTCCTCGGCGGCACCTTCCTCTCGCGCCCGGAGCTCGACCTCAACACCTACTACGTCCTCGCCATGAACGACGACGCCACGATCTCGGTCGTCGATCCCCTGTTCGGCTACGGCAACAGCAAGCTGCTGGCGATGGTCTTCCTGAAGAGCCCCGGCGAGGACTGGGCGCTCACGCCGGACGGCGCCCGCCTGTTCGTCTCGCTGCCCGGGTCGGACCGGATCGCCGTGATCGAGACCTCGGACTGGACGGTGGTCACCGAGATCGAGACCCGGCGGCAGCCCCGGCGCCTGAAGCTCCAGCCCGACGGCGACCTGCTCTGGGTGGCGCGGGAGGGGGGCGTCTCCGCGGTGAGCACCCGAGCCCTGCGGGTGGTCGCGGACATCTCCACCGGGCCGGGGAACCACGACATGGCCGTGAGCCTGAACAGCCGGCATCTCTTTGTCGCTCATGAAGGCACGGTGTCGATCGTCGACACCGGCAAGCTGGAAAAGGTTGCCGACTTGCCGATAGGCTCGGGCCCGCTGTCGATCGACTGGTCCGAGCCGGCCGGAGCGGCCTGGGTGGCTGCGGCCGACGGCACGATCGCGGCCATCCGTCCCGGCAGCCCGGAGCCGGTTGCGAAGGTGAAGGCCGAGTCCGGGCTCGGCCGCCTCCGCTTCGCGCCCGGCGGCCGGCTCGCGTTCATCCCCAATCCCACGAAGAACACGGTCCACATCCTCGACGCGGCGCGCGGCCGCATCGTGCAGACGGCGGACGTCGAGCCCGGGCCCGACCAGGTCACGTTCAGCGACGAGCTCGCCTACGTGCGCCACCGGGGGAGCGAGACCGTGCTGATGATCCCCTTGAAAGAGGTCGGGGTGGAGGGGCGGATCGTGCCGCTGGTCGACTTCCCGGGCGGCCAGAACCCGCCCGGCAGGTCGTCCATGCCGACGCCCGCGGACGGCATCGTCCAGGCGCCGGGTGCCGCGGCCGTGCTGGTCGCCAACTTCGAGGACAAGGCCATCTACTACTACAAGGAGGGAATGGCCGCGCCCATGGGCCACTTCCCGGCCTACGGCAAGCGGCCGCGCGCCGTGCAGGTGGTGGACCGGAGCCTGCGGGAAACGGCGCCGGGAGTGTACGAGACCCATATCCAGCTCGGCCGCGCCGGCTCCTACGACGTGGCCGTGCTGGTGGGCACGCCCAAGGTCCTCCACTGCTTCCCGCTGACCGTGGCGGAGGACCCCAAGGCCGCCGAGCGCCGGAAGCGCAAGCCCCTGAACGTCGAGTACCTGGTCGATCGCCAGGAGGTCGGAGTGGGGGAGGAGGTGGCCGTCCGCCTGCGGATCACCGATCCGGACAGCGGCGGGCCGAAGACCGGGTTGAAGGACGTGCGCGTGCTCACCTTCCTCGCGCCGGGCCAGCGGCAGCAGCGCCAGGTGGCGAGCGAGGTGGGGGACGGCGTCTACGAAATCCGCTTCCGGCCTGCCAAGGAGGGAGTCTGGCTCGTGTTCCTGGAGGTGGACTCGGCCGGCCTGCCGTTCCAGAGGTCGCCATCGCTCACCCTGCAAGCCGTTTCCAGGAGCAGCTCCCGATGAAAACCGTTCTGATCCTGTTTCTCCTCGCCTTGCCGGTTGCGGCGCAGCACGAGCACCACGCGCAGCCGGCTCCAGCTCCGGCTCCAGAAGACCAGTCCGCGAAGCTGGACATCCCCGACATCCCGCTCCTCGACCAGGACGGCCGCGCCGTCCGCTTCCACACCGATCTGATCAAGGACCGTGTGGTGGCGATCAACTTTGTCTTCACCACCTGCACCACCATCTGCCCGCCGATGGGGGCGACCTTCGGCAAGCTGCGCGAGTTGTTGGGGGATAGGAAGGACGTCCATCTCATCTCGGTGAGCGTCGATCCCCGCACCGACACGCCCGAGCGGCTGAAGGCCTGGGCCGCGAAGTTCGGTGCCGGCCCGGGCTGGACCCTGGTCACCGGCGAGCCGGAGAAGGTGACCACTCTCCTCAAGGCTCTCGGGGCCTACACCGCGAGCCCTGCCGATCACACGCCGCTGGTCCTGGTGGGCAACGGCCTCAGAGGCGAATGGACCCGGGCCTACGGCCTCGCGCCGCCGGCCAAGCTCGCCGAGCTGATCGACGAGGCAGCCAGAAACCCGGCCCAGGCGTATTTCGGGGACGTCCCGCTGGTCAACCAGGACGGGAAGACCATGAAGCTCTACTCCGACCTGATCCGCGGGCGGACGGTGGTGATCGACGTGATGTTCACCGGCTGCACCGGCGCCTGCCCGGTGATGGGCCGCACGTTTGCCAAGGTGCAGGACTGGCTGGGCGACCGGCTGGGCAAGGATGTCTACCTGATCTCCATCTCCGTCGATCCGGTCAACGACACCCCGGCGAAGCTCAAGGAATACGCGGCGGGCTTCAAGGCGAAGCCGGGCTGGTTCTTCCTGACCGGCAAGCCTGCAGACGTGCACGCGGCCCTGGGCAAGCTGGGACAGGCGGTGGAGACGCCCGAGGCGCACAAAAACCTTTTCCTGATCGGCAACGACCGCACCGGTCTCTGGAAGAAGGCCATGGGCCTGGCCGCCCCCGAGGAGATCCTCCCCATCGTCGACAGCGTGGTCAACGACCGGGGATGAGGATCCTCACTCTTTTCCTTCTCCCCCTCCTTCTGGGAGCCGCACCCCAGGAGGAGCGGGGCCGCAGGATCTACCTGGAGGGAGCCGGAGAGATCACGGCGGTGATCGCCGCCGGGGGAGGAACCGAGGGGGGGACGGAGGTGCCCGCCTCCGCCCTCCCCTGCTCGGGCTGCCATGGCCGGGACGGCCGCGGCCGCTCCGAGGGGGGAGTTTCCCCCTCCGATCTCACCCGGATCGACGACGAACGCTCCCTCAAGCGCGCCATCTCCATGGGGATCAGCTCCAAAGGAGAGCCGCTGCAAGTGGCCATGCCTCGCTACCGGATGAGCCATCAGGACATGGCCGACCTGATCTCCTATATCAAGACGCTCGGCCATCAGACCGACCCGGGGGTGAGCGGTGCCGCGGTCCGGATCGGCGCCGTGCTGCCTCCGTACCTGTCCGAGCCGGTTCAAGCCGCCCTCGCCGCCCGTTTCCAGGAAGCCGGCGAGCTCTGGGGCCGCCGGATCGAGCTGCGGACTCTTGAGCTGTCCGGTCCCCCCCAGGGCTGGCCTGCCCAGGTGAAGGACTTCCTCGGGAAAGAGGAGGTCTTCGCGGTGGCAGGTGCTTTCCTCGCTGGGGCGGACCGCGAGCTGACCGGAGTCTTCGAAGAGCTCGAGGTCCCCCTCATCGGCCCCTTCACGCTGCATCCCGCTGAGAACCGCTACGTCTTCCATCTCTCCCCGGGGCTGGAGGACCAGACGCGCGCCCTGGCCCGCTTCGCCAAGGAGAAGGGGTTGAAAGACCCGCTGCTCTTCCCCGGCTCGGGTCCCGAAGCATTGGCGCGTCTGCGCGAGGCCGAGAAGAGCGGCTCCCATCCGACTCTGCTCGCCACGGGCAAAGCGGCGGATGCCTCGCTCCTGTCCGCGCCGGCTGGATTCGACGGCCGCATCTTTGTCGCGGTCCCCGCCCTGCCGGGCGAATCCGAGGCCTACCGCAAGCTCGCCGCGGCTCACGGACTGAGCCGGGAGCAACGGTCGGCCCAGCTCTCCGCCCTGGCCGCCGCCGAAGTCCTGCTGGAGGGGCTGGAGCGGTCGGGTCGTGACCTCACCCGCGACCGCCTGATCGAGATGCTGGAATCGCTGCGCGGCTTCGAGACCGGCTACGGTCCGCCGGTCTCCTTCGGCCCCGCCCGCCGGATCGGAGCCCGCGGCGCCTACATCCTCAAGGCCGACCTGGGCAACAGAGCGTGGGTCCCGGCGGGCGGGTGGGTGGGGGTGGAGTGATCGGCGACGGAAGGGAGCGAGCGCGAGGGCAACGCTACGATCCCGATGGGCAACATTCCCACGGAGATCAGAGACGTCGCCATTCAGATGCGAGAGGCTCCCATCCTGACGGGGAGCTTCCCCTCAGGCGGGGACCGTCGCCATTCCGATGGGAGAGGCTCCCCTGTAGACGGGGACCGTCGCCATCCGGATGCGGGACGTTGCCATCAAGGCGGGGAAGGCTGCCATCCGGATTGGGGCGGTCTCCATCCCGGGATGCGATGCTCTCCTCTGGAGGTGCGGCCCTCCCATCCCGGGTTGTGACCCACGCATCCGGATCGCAGCGTTTCCCCTCCGGATCGGAGTGTTGCTCACCTGAACGGGGATGACTCCCGCGCAGGGGGAAAGCGTCTCAAGCACCGCGGGAGGCATGCCCGATGCGGGGGCGACAGTCGGCTTCAGCGGCGGCATCGTCCCCGGTTTGAAGGGGATTGCCACCGGCCGAGTCGCGAGCTCTCGCGCCCAGCTTCGCTGCTCGTGAGGCGTCATTGGGGCCAACACTCCTGACTCAACACGTCCGCGGCGTAAGCCAAAGCCGCAAGGAGGTCTTCCGGCGAGAGTTGAGGGTACTCCTGGAGGATCTCCTCCGGCTTCATCCCGTCGGCCAAGCTGCCGATCAGGATCCGCAGCGGGATTCGGGTACCACGGACACAGGCTTCCCCGTGGCGGAGATCCTCGGCGACGACGACATGATCCTGCCAACGGACACGGCTCATCTGGCACCTCTCGTTCGAAGATTACCATGAGCAAGGCGGCGGCGCAGGCCCCACGGGGTTTACGGGGTCCCAACGGGCGGGTGGGAGGGGGCGGAGTGATCAGCGACGGAAGGAAGCGATCCCCCGGATGGTAGGAAAGTGACTTACGGACGGTGGGGAGTGACTCACGGACGGTAGGAAAGTGACTTTCGGGCATCGTCACAGAGACGTCTGCGATGCCGCGCAGGTACTGCGCCGAGGAGCTGTCCCAGGCGGCGGGCGAGGTACCCTCAAGAAGTGTGTAAATGAGCTGAAGGCGGCGTAACCTTCCGGTCGCGGCGTTGGCCCGACATCGTTGCCGAGTCAACCGGCCCTTACGGCGTCTCACCTGGGATCAGGCACTACTCCCTTCTAAGTGCGCTTGGAATCTTTCCGACGCCTTTACCTTTGATGGGCGGCTATGCCTTGTAGGGACTCCCGAAGTTGCTATTCGTACTCCCCAGATGCGACACACTGATGATCTCTTCGGCTGCAACTGAGTTCTTATTCTCAAGCATCAAGCCCATAGCTTGGGCCCGGTGCAAAATCGCTCCAACTGCCGAGTTTAATTTTCGGCTTGCCGATAGGTGTAGTAATCCATCGCGCATGTATGGTAAGCAGTCCTTGATTAGCAGTTCTAAGTCCCGATCCGGAATTCTGCGATGAGTCAAGAGTAGCGAGAATGCTACTGCCTTTAAGAGTTCGATTGCCACGGGATGCTTCGCGTTGAAGGTATTCCACTCGTAGGCAAAGGCATTGTGCAGAGGTTCGCAAAAATCACAAAACAGTGGCAATCCTCCACGTTTTAGCAAGATGTCCCTCTCGACGAGGTCAAGACTCGCGAAACCATCTGTGCTGGCTCGCTCAAATAACTCTTCGTCGACAACGTGTCGCGTTACTGCGGGTGACAAA
>DASUNJ010000276.1:0-6664 GCA_036277235.1 Thermoanaerobaculia bacterium
GACGATTCCTTCAGCCCCGTCTACCTGCGCAATGCCACGGCCTACGGGGTCTCCCCCCGCCTGCGGGTGGACCTGGTGCTCAACAACCTCGTGGGCTACGCGATCACCACCGGGCGCATCCACCTGATGAGCGACGGCACCCCCTGGCGGCCTCTGGTGCACATCGAGGACATCAGCCGCGCCTTCCTGGCCGTCCTCGAAGCTCCGCGGGATCTGGTCCACGACCAGGCGTTCAACGTCGGCCGCACGGCGGACAACTACCGCATCCGCGAGCTGGCCGAGATCGTGGCCGAGACCGTGCCCGGCTGCCGCATCACCTACGCCGAGGGCGCCGGCCCGGACAAGCGCTGCTACCGGGTGGACTGCTCCAAGATCGAGCGCGTCCTCCCCGCCTTCAAGCCGCAGTGGGACGCCCGCCGCGGCGCGCAGGAGCTCGCCGATGCCTACCGCGCAGCCGGCTTGACCGAGGCCGAGTTCCTGGGCTCCCGCTTCACCCGCCTGCTGCGCATCCGCGAGCTCCAGGGCGAGGGACGGGTGGACGAGCAGCTCCGGTGGGTCACGGCCGGAACAGCCGCACGACCCACGTCCCTTTCCGGTTCGTCACCGCAACCTCCTCAATAAGAGGAAGCCTTTCGATCAGGCGCTTCGCGATGACGTCCGCGCGGCGCGAGCGGAAGGTGGAGACGATCAGGGTGCCTCCCTCCGCCAGGCCGTCGCGGTACGCGAGGACGGTGCCGACCGGGTCCTCGAAGTAGTAGACGCACTCGTTGAAGACGATGGCGTCCCAGCGCTCGGTGGGACGGTACTCCTCGGCATTGGCGGCCAGGAGCGCGGCGTGGTCGCCCGTCCGGTGCGCTCCCTGCTTCACTGCCTCCTCGGAGAGGTCGATCCCCAGATAACGCGAAGGGTGCAAGTGATCGAGGAGGAGGCCCTCGCCCGAGCCCACGTCGAGCACCGAGCCTCCGGGATGGAGATGATCGAGATAGCCGGCGATCACGCTGTAGCGGGCCAGCTCGTCCGTGGCCCTCATGAAGGCCCAGCTGCCGGCCCGGTACTGCTCCTCCCATTTCTCCCGAGAGACTGGAGCATCGCCACGGCCGGTCTTGTGCTCCCACTTCCGTACCTGCCGCTCCAGGCGATCCGCGAAGGGGAAGCGCCTTCCGTAGAGGAAGCCGTAGTAGAGGATGTAGACCGGCTTGAAAACGCGCATCAGTCGATCCGCCTCCAATCGCCAAAGGATAGCTCCCGCGCGGAGAACTCGACCACCACGACCTTCTTCCCCGCCAGCCGGTCCCGGCCGGCAGCCAGCTCGCGCGCCAGGGCCTGGCGGCTCGCCCAGGCGCCCCCGGCGTTCAGGGCGATCCGGTCCACCGGCCGACGGAGATGGAAGGCGAGCTGCTCGGCCAGCCCCGCGCCCGTGCCCCAGCCCAGGTCGGAGCGCGAGTAGACGTTGGTGTAGCTGTCCCCCAGGATCAGGACCTCCGCCGACGGGTCCGGCCGCCAGCCCGGGACCCTGCGCACGGTGACCGTCTGCGGCGGGAAGAGCGTCTGCCCCGGCGGCAGCTCCAGCATGCGGGCGAGATCGCCCAGCCCTTCCACCTGCCGCTCCTCCCTGCGCCACACCGTTTCCTTTCCCTGGAGAGGCACGCTGGCGCGAATCCAGTCCGCGAGGGCCTTCGCGGCCAGGTCCATGCCGTCCGGGGTCCAGTGGGTGTCGGTCATCAGGAATTGCGGCAGAGCCGGCGCCAGGTCGATCACCGCGATCCCCTCCCGTTCCAGGAAGCGGACAAAGTCCTCCCAGGCGGCATTCCGGACGGGAGGCCGGACCGGTCGGGACGTGAGCTTTTCCGGATGGACCGCGGCCTTGACCGGCACCGGCAGGACCAGCATCCGGATGCCCCGGTCCGCGAGACGGCGATGGAGGTCCAGGAGCGCGGGCCGCGCGTCCTCCGGAAAGCCCGGACCGGTCAGCGAGTCCACGGCCGGGCGGTAGAAAAGCCAGCCGTCACGCCCTGGTACCACCTGCTCGTTGCCCGTGCCCAGGACCCCGGTCAGGAAGAGCTGGACCGGCGGCAGCAGCTCCTGCTGCACCCAGGACTCCTCCTCCAGGCGGTCCTCGAAGCGGAGGATCGAGTCGAGCAGAGGCCGGTCCGCGGCGAATTCCGCGAAGGGCCCGAACGGCTCGGGCTGGAGCAGCGGCACGGCCGCGATCAGCCCCAGGAAGACGCCGGTGAGAAGGGCGGCCAGCCATGGCCTCACGGCGGTATGGCCGAGCTCCTCCCGCGCCTGGATCTCGCGATGCAGGTAGGCGACGTAGGTGGGGGGAGTGTTCGGTTCCATGCCTGAAATCACTTAGAAGATGAAGTAGATGAACGGGTTGTACCCTTGTGTCTCCATCGCGATCAGCGCCGCCAGGAGGAGCCCGGTGCAGACCGTGGCGCGCACCCAGGTCAGGCGCCGCGTCCAGTCCCAGGCCTGCGGCATGGTCCAGACGATCACGGCCGCCACGGCAAAGCAGAGCAGCGAGTAGGGCTGATAGAGGATGCCTCCCAGGAGCGGCGCCCCCGGCCCCGGTTGCCCCTCCTGGCCCAGGCCGAAGAGGGACCGATAGTACTCCACCGCATGGGAGAGATCGCGCGCCCGGAACAGCACCCAGCCGAGCGTCACCAGCGTGAAGGTCGTTCCCACCCGCAGCGGCCGCGGCAGCCGGACCGGGAGCTTTGGCGTCGCCCGTTCGAGCGCCAGAAGCACGCCGTGAAAGGCCCCCCAGAGGACGAAGTTCCAGGACGCGCCATGCCAAAGACCTCCCACCAGCATGACGAGGAAGAGATTGACATAGGTCCGCCGCTCGCCAAGCCGGTTCCCTCCGAGCGGGATGTACACGTAATCCCTCAAACAGGTCGAAAGCGACAGGTGCCACCGGCGCCAGAAGTCGGTGATCGAATGCGCCCGGTAGGGAGAGTCGAAGTTTTTCGCGAACATGAAACCGATCATCAAGCCGAGACCCACCGCCATGTCCGAGTAGCCGCTGAAGTCGAAATAGATCTGAAAGCCGTAGGCGACGACGCCGAACCAGGCATCGAGCGGAGCGGGCGAGGCAGCGCCAAAGGTGGCGTCCGCCACGGCGCCGCAGGGGTTGGCCACCAGCACCTTCTTGGCCATGCCGAGGGAGAACATGGCCACCCCGCGGGCGAACTTCTCCAGGGTGTGCGTGCGGCTGCGCAGCTGGTCGGCGATCTCCGAGAAACGCACGATCGGACCGGCCACGAGCTGCGGGAACATGGAGACGAAGCAGGCGAAGTCCACCAGGTTGGAGACCGCCCGCGTTTCCCCACGGTAGACGTCGATCGTGTAGCTCATCGACTCGAAGGTGTAGAAGCTGATCCCCAGCGGCAGGACGACACGCAAGGTCTGCTCCCACATGATGTCGTTGAAGCCCAGCAGGCCGGCCAGCTCGTTGTAGCTCTCCACGGCGAAGTTGAAGTACTTGAAAAAAGCGAGCAGGCCGAGGTTCGTGCAGACCGCGGCGACGAGAGCGATGCGCTGCCGGCGGCTGCGCGGGCCATCCGGGTCGAGGGGAGCTTCCGGAGCCCGCAGGCTCCAGCGGCCGTGAGCGATGTAAAGCCCGGCGAGGTAATCGATCAGCGTCTTAAACAGCATCAGAGCGAGGAATGCCGGGTTGGCCCAGCCATAGAAGACGTAGCTCGCCAGGGTGAGGGTCCAGTGCCGGGTGCGGCGCGGCAGGCCGTAGTAGAGCAGCAGGAACAGCGGCAGGAACCAGAAGACGAACAGGTGGGAGCTGAAGACCATGGCTCAGCGCCTCACCTCATGGTGGAGGGGGACTCCCGGCGCCGGCGGCAGCGTGTCCGACAGGAAGACACTCTCGAGCTGGGGGTTCTGCTCGAACGGCTCCAGCAGGAGGTCTCGCTCCTCCCCCGCGCTCCAGCCGGACGGCGGCTGGAGCGCGCCGTCCAGGATCACCCAGTGGGCGACGCGGAAGGCCCGCCCTTCGGCCAGATACTCGTAGATCGCCAGGGCCTCGCGGTAGGGAGAGATCTCTTGCAGCGTGGGGGTACGCGAGCGCGCCGCGAGCCGGCCCCGGATGCGGATGCGGGGCACTTCCGGCCGGCCGGCGATCTTCTCCAGGTAGCGCCGGGCGTTCTCCCGCGCCTCGTCCGGACCGAGCGCCCTGCCGTAGATCGCCACCCCCTCCAGCCAGCCGCTCCAGGAGCCCGGAAGGCGGCGCTCGGCCCCGAAGGTCAGAGGCCGGGGCCGCCAGCGGAAGAAATCCCCCTGGAGGTCTTCGGACACCAGCACCTCCTCGCCGTCGCGCCAGGCGGCGAGATGGCCGGGGCGGTAGCTCACCACCACGTGCATGGGCCGGCCCGGCTCCATCCTGCCGAGCCGGACCTCGTGCTCGGCATGACCCCGGCGCGCGACCCCGAGATGGAGCACCAGCTCGTCCCCCTCCTGGGCGAGGACGAGATTGCGCGTGTCCCGGCGGCCTCCGGAGAGCGCGACGATGGCGGCGTCCTGCCGCTCCGCCCGCGGCGTCACGGTCGCCTCGAGGGTGACTTCGTTGGTGCGCTTCACCCCGGCGACGATGGTCTGTCCGGCTTCCTCCGAGGCTGCCCAGGCGCCGCCCCCCAGGTCCATCCTGTGGAAGTGATCGAGCCGCGCCGCGCCCTCCCGCTCCATCGGAAAGCTCCGCTCCATGCCGAGGACCGGATCGCGGGCCAGGTTCTCGGAGTCGGCCGTCTCCCAGAGGTAGGCGAGGCCTTCTCTTTCGGATGGCCAGCCGTCGCCTTCCTCCTGCCGAGCCGGCTCCGACGCCGGCTCTGCCCGCGGTCTCCTCCGCGATTTCACGTAGACGTCCGGGAAGCGGTCCACGCCCGGATGGGGAGCGATGCGCACGGCCCGCCCGGCGATCTCCAAGAGCTCGGGATCGGTCTCCACGAGATGGATGTCGTAGTCGGCGGCCCAGTGATCGTGCCCTCCGTCGGAGGCGGCGAAGGCGAGGAGGGTCTGGTCGGAGGAGAGCATCGGGAAGTAGAGGTAGCCCTGGGCGCCCGGCATGCGGGGATTGCTCTTGCCGAGCAGTTGGGAGACCGCGCGGGTTTTCAGCTCGATCTTGTAGAGGGGTCCGCCCGCGCCGGCCACCCAGTAGCCCCAGCGGCCGTCCGCGGAGAAGAACGGCTGGCACCCGCCGAAAGCCTGGAGCTCGGTCACAGCGCGCCGGCGCGGGTCGTAGAGCGAGAAGGCCGGAAGGCCGTCCACCGCGTGGGTGAGGCTCGGCCCGATCAGCCAGCCGGAGTTGCGATGGGGCCTGCTCAGCAATCTCTCGCTTGCGCCCTCCCGGACGTCGGTACCGAGAGAAAGCCGCACGGTGTAGCCCTCGCCGTCGATGTAGAGGAGCTCCCGCTGGCCGTGCCAGATCGCGGCACGGTGCTCGCCGTAGGCCCGCGCCCGGGGCGCGAGCTCGCGGAGACCGGAGCCGTCCGGGCGGATCAGCCGTAGCATGCCCGCCTCGGCGCGCTCCTCGGGATAGCGGTCGGGCCCGGGGTCGAGGCTCAGCCAGGCGAGGGCGGAGCCGTCCGGCGCGATGTGCGGGCAGCAGTGGATGCGGTCGCCCTCGTCCGGAGTGAGCTGCCGCGGGGCCGAGTCATTGAGATCCTGGATCCAGAGACGCCAGCGGCCAGAACGGTTCGATTCCCAGACGACGAAGCCGCGGCCCGGAGGCTGCCAGCTCCCGGTCGCAGCCGAGGCTGTGGGCGCAGCCGATCCGGAAGGCGCGGACCATGGACCCTGGCCCGCGGCCTCCCGCAGCACCAGCCAGAGCCCGATTCCGATCAGAGCCCCCACGGCCACGACGGCGCCCTGCCCGATACGATGTCCCGCCACGGCGCGAATCCTAGCCGAATTGCACAATTTCAGTTGCATTCCTCCCGCGAGCCGGATTAAGATCCGCGGCAGGAGATTTCGGATCCGGCTACCGATGGCAATGCGCACGAGCCAGAGCACGATCTTGAATCCATCGACTTTCGTCGATATCGGGTTGCGTGCGATTGGCAAACCGCGTACCATGCTTCGGTAGCTATTTCTTGCAGGCCAGATGAGGATGCGCCCGGGGCGGAAGCCTGGGCTTTCCTCGCAGACACACGGAGGTGTTTCGCAATGAAGAAGGCGTTCGTTCCGCTCGTTCTCGCCCTCGCCCTCGCCATCCCTGTCGTCGATGCCTCCCGCAGGGACGACGACGGAGGCACCCTGCCCTTCGATGCACGTGAGCTGGCTGCCGCCCGGGACACCGCGTCACTGGCCGGAATAGAGCGCGAAGGCGGCTACCGGTCCCTGGTCGTCGGCGCGGCCGTGCCTGGAATGAAGTCGGCGCAGTGCCAGGCCCAGGTCTTCGACCGCAGCGGCCGCATCCTGGAAGAGACCGCGTTCGACGTCGAGGCCGGCTCCACCGCCCAGTTCGACTTCGCGCGCCGCCTCGGCTCGCGCGTCGCCGTGGCTGCCGAGGTCTCCTGCAACCAGGCCTTCTACTCGTACGCCGCGGCGGCCGGGACGAACGAGCCCAAGCTCACCTGGGCCGAGGGTGTCGGCCCCAGCGGCGCGTGCGACTTCACCTCCGAAGCCATTCAGGTCGAGCCCGGATTGTTCATCG
>DASUNJ010000277.1:0-3456 GCA_036277235.1 Thermoanaerobaculia bacterium
GAGGAGGAGATCCGGCGCAGCGAGGAGCGCTTCCGCACCCTCTTCGAAGCGACGCTCGAGGGGATCGCCATCGTGCGCAACAGCGTCATCCTGGAGGTCAACGAGGCTCTCCTCGGCATCCTGGGCACCACGCCCGCGGAGGTCATCGGCCGGCGGCTCGGCGAGGTCGTCGAGGAGACCGGCGCCGATCTGGACCATGTGCCGCACGAGAGCGTCGCCTACCGCCGCGACGGGACCCGGGTGGACATCGAGATCGCGGGCAAGAAGTACGTCTTCCAGGGGGAGGACGTGACCGTGGTGGCCATCCGCGACATCGCCGAGCGCAAGCGCAACGAGGCCGAGAACAAGATGCTCCAGCGCCAGCTCCTCCACTCCCAGAAGATGGAGGCCATCGGCCGCCTGTCCGCCGGTGTGGCGCACGACTTCAACAACTGCCTGCTCGCCATCTTCGGCTACAGCGATCTCCTCCTCGACCGCCATCGCGACGACGCCTTCCTCTCCCGCAACCTGACCGGCATCAAGGAGGCGGGGCAGAAGGCGGCCTCACTGACCAAGCAGCTCCTCGCCTTCGCCCGGCGCCAGCCCATGGAGGCCCGGGTGATGAGCCTCAATCCGATCATCACCGGTCTGGAGAAGATGCTCCACCGCCTGCTCGGCGAAGACGTCACCCTGATCAGCGATCTGCAGACCGACATAGGGAAGGTGCGCATCGATCCCGGGCAGATGGAGCAGGCGATCATGAACCTGGTGGTGAACGCCCGGCAGGCGATGCCTGCCGGCGGACGCCTGACGCTGCGCACCGCGCAGATCACGGTCACGCCCGACGGCGCCGTGCCGCACGCCAACCTCCCCAACGGCTCGTACGTGCTGCTCTCCGTGACCGACACCGGGAGCGGCATGGACGCCGAGACCCAGGCCCGCGCCTTCGAGCCGTTCTTCAGCACGAAGGGGGAGGGGACCGGCCTCGGCCTCTCGACGGTCTACGGGATCGTCCAGCAGAGCGGCGGCTACATTTTCGTGGACAGCGCTCCCGGCCAGGGCGCCTGCTTCTCGATCTACCTTCCGGTCACGTCCGAGAAGGAGAGCAGCGAGATGCTGGTGGCGCCGGTCACCGAGGACACCGGATCGGAGACGGTCCTCCTGGTGGAGGACGAGGTCGAGGTCCGCAAGGTCCTCCACCAGATCCTCATCGGCAAGGGGTACCGGGTCTTCCAGGCGGGCTCCGGCGAGGAGGCGCTGGCCATCTCGCGACTGCACCGCGGCATGGTCCACCTCCTGCTGACCGACGTCACCATGCCCCGGATGAAGGGCACGGAGCTCGCCACCCGGCTGCTCGCCGAGCGGCCGCAGACGCGGGTGATCTACATGTCCGGGTACAACGAGGAGCGGCTCTCGGGCGGCGAGTCGACCTGGACCTGCCTGCAGAAGCCGTTCTCGCCGCAGACCCTCACCCAGACCGTCCGCGCCATCCTCGACACGCCCGCGGACACGGCGCGGCGCAAGGCGGCCATCGCCTAGAGTCGATCGGGGCTCGGCTGCTCGAGCGCCGGATCATAGGGGGGAGCCGGGGGCGTCGGCGGCGGAGGGAGCGGGGCGACCGGGTACGAGCTCCCCCGGCTGCTCCCGAAACGGGCCAGCACCACGGAGCCGAAACCGACGGTCCAGGCCACGAACTGTGCGGCGAAGCCGAAGGCGAGGACGATGAAGGCGATGAAGTCGAGGGGGCCTCCACCCAGTCCGATCACCCTCCCCAGCAGGCTCCAGACCTCGATTGCCATCACACCGACCAGGGCCACCGCGTACGGGCTCCCGAAACGGCGGCCGAAGCGGACCTCGAGGTAGCGGCCCAGCCGGAGGGCCACGGCTGCGTAGCCGAGCAGGGCGGCCAGCCCCAGCGCAATGAACAGGAACGGATAGAGCGCGATGAGCGCGCACCCCACGATCGTGATCACGAGCAGGATGGTGACGGTGACCAGGAGCGGGACGAAGGCGAGCTGCGACACCAGGCCGACCAGCCCGGCCACCCAGGGCTCCTGCTCGACATGGCGCTCCGCCCTCTCCAGCGGTCCGCGCGCCACCAGAAGGCACAGGCAGACCAGCAGGGCCAGGACCCCGACCCCCGCGAGGTGCCAGAACAGCTCCATGGTGTCGTTCAGGAACGGCGACCAGGGATGGAACGTGAAGTCGACGTCGTCTTCCCAGTCTCTGTCCGAGGGGGTGGAGGCCGCCTCCGTGGTCTTTCCATGGACCCGGGCTCCCGGGGAGAGGATGATCTTGCCGCCGGCGCTGGTGACGTCGCCATCCACCACGGAATGCGGGCCGAGGCGGACGTTGCCCCCCACCGCGACGACGTTGCCTCCGACCCGGCCGTTGACGATGACCGAGCCGCCGATCGCGGCGACGTCGCGGCTCACCTCACCGTCGACGCGGACCTTGCCCATGACAGCGACAGCCTCCTCGGCGAGCTCGTCCTTGTCGATCGTGATGTCGCCGAAGACGTTGATCCGGCTCCCCGAGGCCGGCGACGGGAAGTCGCGCGGCGCCTCCGGCTCCTCCGGAGCTTCGGGAGCCTCCGGGGGTTCGGGAAGGACCTCGCCTTCGGCGGGGATCTCGGTCTCACCTGGAGGCCGCGGCGTCTCGGCGGGGACTCCTTCACCAGGCCGCAGGCCGAACAGCGCCTGACGCTCGGCAGGGGGGAGGTGGGCCAGGCGGAGAACCGGATCGGCGTCCGCCGCGAGCCAGGCTCGCAGCACACCCTCGGTGACGCGCTCGCCGTTGACCGCGACCGTATCGCCGCTCACCTCGATGGTGCGCACGCCCAGCCGCTCCTTGCGCGGCCGCAGCACGACGCCGTTGTGGAGGGGGAGGACCTCGTAGCTCTCCTCGAGGACCCGGCGCAGGTCCTGCCGGTCCTGCGAGGGCGCGGTGGGGACGGCAGGCGTGGCCGCCGGAGGCGGGGTACCCGCAGGGGCCTGCTCTTGCGCCAGGGCGGGCCCGGAAAGGGCGAGGGCGAAGACGAAGGCCCCGGCCCGAAGCATGCATTGCGCCGCAGCCCTCTGGCTGCACAAGGGATCAGATGGATTCCACATGGGACCAGCTCCTGTTTCGTGAGATGAGGTCGCGGAGAAAGTAGAAAGCTGCCACGGACACCAGCAGGCAACCGCCCATCATCAGGGCGGCCTGCGGCGTCGCGAACGGCGCCTGGAGGGTGCGTCCGATCTCCAGGAGCCAATCCCAGAGAGCGAGCGCCGCGACCAGACCCTGGCTGACGGCGACGAGGCCTTCCATGCCCAGCCGGACCACATCGGCAAGGCTCCACAGGGAGCCCGTGACGCCCGCCAGCGACCGCAGGACCCCGGACAGCCACGGCAGGGCCAATCCGACGATCAGCAGGGAGAGCGCCACCACCGCGCGGAACCAGGGCGCGGCGACGAGATTCCGCCGCACCGGCGCCGG
>DASUNJ010000278.1:0-4224 GCA_036277235.1 Thermoanaerobaculia bacterium
CGGCCGCTCGGCCGCGGTGCTCGTCGAGCGCCGGCCCGCGTCGGACGAGCACGTCCCCATGGTGGACGATCCCGCGGTCGTCCTCTCCCTGGGCGAGGCGCTCGCGCTGCCCGAGGAGCTGGCGCTCGCGCTGCCGCCCGCCTTCCTGGTGCGCTCCGCGGCTGATGCGGAAAGGCTTGCCCGCGTTCATCCCGGCTACGCCTTCCTGAGCCGCGAGGGGGTCTGGGTGCTGGCCGGCACCTTCCACGTCGAGGGCGACATCGCCACTCCCGGCGTGCTGGAGCGCGAGAGCGAGCTGGCGACGCTGGCGAAATCGATCCCCGACCTGGAGCGCCAGCTCCGCGAGTCCACCTCCGAGCTCGAGCGCCTGGTCGCCGAGCGTGCGAACCTGGCGAAGGAGTCGAACCGGCTGCAAGGAGAGGTGGCGCAGCTCCGGCAGGAGCTGGCCGTCCACCGCGCCCGCCAGGAGGATGCGGCGACCCGCCACCGGCGCCTCACCTCCGAGCAGGAGACCCTGACCACCGAGCAGCAGGAGATCGCCCGCGAGATCGAACGCGTAACCCAGCGCCGCCAGCAGTCCCAGGACGAGCTGGCCGCCGCGGAAGAGCGCAACACCTCGCTCCAGGAGGCGTTCGATCGCGCCCAGGCCGAGCTGGAAGCGTCCAAGGTCTCCCGCGAGGCGCTGCGTACCGCGAGCGCCGGACGGCGCGGCCGGCTGGAGCTGCTCGATGAGCGGCTGGAGTCGCACGACCGCGAGGAATCGCGCCTCCGCGCCGAGGTGGATCGCGGGCGGCGGCAGGTGGCCCTCTGGCGGGAGGACGCCGACAAGCTCGCAACGCGCCGGAGCGATCTGGAGGCGGCGATCGTCAAAGCCGAAGAAGAGCTGCAGAGCGCCCTGGAGCGCCGGGCCGCCGCGGAAGAGGGAGTCCTGGAGCAACAGCAGCGGCTCGACGAGCGGCGCGAGGAGATCCAGAGCCTGGACGAGAGGATCCACGAGACCCGCGAGCGGCGGGATGCCGTCCGGGCCGAGGTCGAGGAGCACCGCATCGCCCACGCCGCGCTCCGCCAGGACGCCGAGCACCTGGCCGTGACCTTCCATGAGCACTTCGAGAAGCCGCTGCCGCAAGGAGAAGAGATCGGGGAGCCGCCGGCCGACCTCGTCGAGACGGAAGCGGAGCTGGCGCGCACCAAGGCCGCGCTGGAGCGGCTCGGGCCCGTGAACCTGCTGGCCGTGCAGGAGCACGACGAGCAGGAAGAGCGCTTCCAGTTCCTCACCACCCAGCGCGCCGACGTGGCCAACTCGGTGGAAAGCCTGCGGAAGACCATCAAGGAGATCAACGAGGCCTCCGGCGAGCGCTTCCAGGCCACGTTCCAGGAGGTCAACGCCCACTTCGGCCAGACTTTCGCGCGCCTCTTCCGCGGCGGCGAGGCCGAGATGCGCCTCCTGGACGAGGAGGACATGCTGGAGAGCGGCATCGAGATCCTGGCCCGCCCGCCGGGCAAGCGCCTTCAGAACCTGATGCTGATGTCCGGCGGCGAGAAGGCGCTGACCGCGATCGCCCTGCTCTTCGCGCTCTTCAAGACCAAGCCCTCGCCCTTCTGCATCCTGGATGAGGTGGACGCGCCGCTCGACGACGTGAACACCACCCGCTTCGTGGACGTGCTGCGGGAAATGTCGGCGAACACCCAGTTCATCGTCATCACCCACAACAAGCTGACCATGGAGGTCGCGGGCACGCTCTACGGCGTGACCATGGAAGAGAAGGGCGTCTCGAAGCTGGTCTCCGTCCAGATGGAAGAGGTCCAGCCCGAGGAGGAGAGGGCTACTGCTTGAAGGTCTAATACCATGCGCTGGACCGACCGCACGTTCCGCTTCGACCTGCCAGTCGAGAGGTTCCCCATAGTCATCGAGCGCCTGCGCGGCGCCGCTCCCCGAATCGAGGACAAAGTGCGGGGGCTCTCTGCAGAGGTCCTCACCCGGCGCGACGGCGACTCCTGGTCGATCCAGGAGCACATCGGCCATCTCCTGGACCTCGACGAGCTCCACATCGGGCGGCTGGACGATTACCTGGCCGGCGCCGAGGTGCTCCGCGCCGCGGACATGGAGAACCGCAAGACCTGGCAGGCCGACCACAATCTGCAGGCGGCCGAGTACCTGGTCCAGCAGTTCCGCCGCGAGCGCGAGAGCTTCGTGGAGCGGCTGGAGACCTGGGACCCGGACCGCGTCGGCCAATCTGCCCTCCACCCCCGCCTGAAGCAGCCCATGCGAGTCATCGACATGGCCTTCTTCGTAGCCGAGCATGACGACCATCACCTGGCCCGGATGACCGAGCTGGCGCGAAAGCTCAGCTGATCCCGGAACGGATGTTGCACCCGCCCCGGAGGCATGAATGTAAAACTCCCGATCCTGATCCTTCCGCTGCTGCTCGGCGCCTGCTCCTACGAGGATGCGACCGACGAGCAGCCGAGCGAGACCCCTGCAGCCCAGACGTCCCAAAGCCAACAGGGCTACTCTGTTCCCATCGGCACTCCCGAGTACGATACGTCGGCCCTTGAGCAGGGGCGGCTCGATCCTGCCTGGCGCCAGTACGCCGAGCGCGACCGCCTGGAGCGGCTCGGCTCGGCTACGGCGCCGGCTCCCCAGGGCGAATCCCCCCTGACAACGGGCGAGGAGCCTCCGCTGCCGACCGGCGCCGAAGGGGGCGTGCCCGCCACCCCGACACGCGCCGCGAGCGAGTCCTACGAGCAGATCTCGCCAGACGCCCTGCGCGGCAATCCTGCCCTGCCCCTGAGTCAGGAGGGCGGCGGCTCCACCATCTTGCGCACGCAGATCCTCCTCGACCGGGCCCGCTTCTCGCCCGGCGTGATCGACGGCAACTGGGGGAAGAACACGGCGAAGGCGGTCTACTGGTTCCAGTTCGCCAAGGGCCTGAACGCCAACGGCGAGGTGGACCAGGGAACCTGGGACGCGCTCAGCCGCGCGGCCGGGGCTGGCGAGCCCCTCACCCGCGTCCAGGCGACGGCCGAGGACCTCAAGGGACCGTGGGTCGATCCCCTGCCTGACGATCCCTACGAGCAGGCGAAGCTCGAATGCCTCTGCTACAGCTCGCCGCTGGAGCTGTTCGCCGAGCGCGGCCACGCCACACCCGAGCTGATCCAGAAGCTCAACCCGCAGGTGGACTTTGCCAACCTGCAGGCGGGCACGGAGATCGTGCTGCCGAACGTTGCGCCCGCACCCGCCGGAGCTCAGGCCGCCCGTGTCCTGATCTCCAAGCAGGGCTTCTACCTGCAGGGCCTGGACGCCCAGGGGCACATCCTCTACCACTTTCCCTCGACGCTGGGCTCCAAGTACGACCCGTCCGCTTCCGGCACGCTCCAGATCACGGGTATCCATCCCGAGCCGGGCTTCCACTACCAGCCGAAGCTGTTCGCCGACGTATCCGACGAAAAGCCGGAAGCGCAGCTCCCCCCGGGACCGAACTCCCCGGTCGGCCTGGTCTGGCTGGACCTGTCCAAGCCTCACCACGGCATCCACGGCACGGCCTCGCCGGAGACGATCGGCTACACCTCCAGCCACGGCTGCGTGCGCCTGACGAACTGGGACGCCCTATTCCTCGCGCAACGCGTAAAGCCGGGCACGCAGGTCGTTTTTCGGGAGTAAACCCTTCGGTTGCGCTGTTGGGGGGAGTGCCCTACAATACCGACCGCTTCCGGGGCAGTCCCCACAAGCCGACGTAGCTCAGCGGTAGAGCAGCTGATTCGTAATCAGCAGGTCATCGGTTCAATCCCGATCGTCGGCTCCACCCTAACCCATTTATTTGCCGCCACTTAAACACCGACACGCCCTAGACAGAGGGGCGCGTAGGTACTACATAGGTACTACCGCCGCTAGGGCGGCGTTGCCGTGTGCTGGCGTAGTACCTCCCGTAGTACCTCCGGAAAGCCGCCCGAGGAGCTAAGGGCTTCCCTTGGTGGACGGCGAACGCCAGGGTAAAGTGCTGCCAGCTCGCACGCTCGCCGCGAGCCGGATCATCCTTCGGACCGGGACTTCCGCGGTGTTCCCCTTCTCCAGATGCGACATCACTAGTATCTAGTCACGTCAGAAATGAAGGATAGAGTTTGCGTAGCTTTAGCCGAGCATCCTCGGTGGTGAACTTCCAGTTGGCACCAATGGCGGCCTGATTGCGTTGAGCTTCCCAGGCCGCCGTTTCCTGTGTCAACAGC
>DASUNJ010000279.1:0-9193 GCA_036277235.1 Thermoanaerobaculia bacterium
CGGGGGAGAGGGCTGGGGAGAGGGGGATGGGATCAACTACCAGGAGAAGGCGATGTGACCCAGCGCCCGGCGGGTCACCAGGTCGCCGCCGAACGTCTGGAACTGCTCCTCGTCCAGCAGGTTGCTCACGTCCACCCCGGCCTCGAAGCTGTCCGTGAACCGGTAGCTCAAGCCGAGGTCCACCACGTCGTAGGAGGGCACGAAGCCGACGAACACGCCGGCCGCCCAGGGGAACTCTTCCACCCAGCGGTACTTGACCGAGGCGCCGAAGCGGTCGCCGTTGTAGGCCAGGCCGGCGCTCGCCTTGTTCTCGGGCGCGTTCGGCAGGAGCTGGTCGCCGAGCTGCGCCGACTTGACCTCGAAGTCGAACCAGGAGTAGTTGAAGTCAGCCACCCAGCCGTTGGTGATGTAGTAGTTGAACGCCACGTCGATGCCCTGCGTGTCGACCACGCCGGCGTTGGCGTAGGAGAGGACCAGCGTGGGCTGGCCGTTCAGGTCCTGCAGGCCGGAGAAGTTCACCGGACCCAGGCCGCCGCGCAGCGTGTTCAGGATCTGGGTGCGCACCGGCGCCGGAAGGAACGCGGGCGGCTGGTAGTCCGTGAACTGCTGGTTCACGCCGGGCAGCAGGTCGGTGACGAAGTTCTCCACCTCGCTCTGGTAGTAGTCGACCGTCAGGAAGAGCCGGCTGGCGATGATCGACGTGTAGCCGATCTCGTAGCTGGTGATCTCTTCCACTTCCAGGAAGTCATTGCCGAGGGCGAGGATGGGGATGCTCCTCAGGCCCAGGGTGCGCCCGCCGAGGAGCGGCGCCAGGGCGTTCTCCAGCGGCGCGAAAGCGAGGATCGGCGCGCCTGCCACCACGCGCAGGAAGAACTCCGAGTAGTTCGGCACCTGGAACGCCTGATTGTAGGTCAGGCGCAGCGTGTTGTTCGGATTGAAGGAGTAGACCAGCGAGCCCTTGGGCGAGAACTGGGTGTCGTGCAGCGAGCTCTCGTCCACCCGGCCGGCCACGACCGCCTTGAGCTTGTCGGTGAAGCTGTAGTCGACCTGGGCGAAGACCCCCTGCTGGTCCTCGCTGCGGGCGGGGGTCTTGAGCAGCGTCTGGAAGCCGGCGCGGTTGGCCGTGTCGACCTCCTGCTCGTGATAGGACAGGCCGCCCACGAGGAAGCCCTTGCCGTTGCCGAAGCCGACGTTGCCCTGGATCTCGCCGTGCAGGTTCGAGGAGTCCTCGAAGAGCCGGCCGTCGGAGGCGAGCGCCAGCTGGTCCTCGGCCTTGCGCTGGTCGTAGTAGGCCAGGACGTTGAAGTGGTCGGTGTTGAAGTTGACCCGCGTCCACGGGCGCGACACGTCCGTGACCTGCACGCGGCCGATGCCGGTGAGGAAGGTGGGGCCTTCGAGCTGGGCGGTGCCGCCCTCGACCGTCAGCACCGAGCTGCCGAAGTACTTGTCCAGGCGCAGGCCGCCGAAGCCGATCTTGGCTTCGTCGAGCTCCAGAGGCACGGCTTCGCGGCGCAGGCAGTTCGTCTGGCCGGTCGTGGCGCAGAAGGTCGAATATTCGACCCGGGCGTTGCGCGAACGGGTGAAGTCGTCGCTCTGCTGATAGCCGCCCACCAGCTTGACGTAGAAGTCGTTGCCGAAGCCGCCGGCCCAGCGCACGTCGCCGCGCAGGGTGCTCGGCTCTCCCGCGGTGAGGCGGACCTGGCCGCCCTCGCTCCCGCGCGGCGACTTGGTGGTCATGTTGAGGACGCCGTTGAACGCGTTGGCGCCGTAGAGGGCCGATCCGGGTCCGCGCACCAGCTCGACGCTGGAGAGCTCGTCCATGGGGAAGGAGACCGCGGCCCATTCCTGCGAGCCCAGGAAGGGCACCGCCGGGTCGCGGCCGTCGATCAGCGTCAGGATGCGGCGGTTGAGCGAGCTGTTGAAGCCGCGGGTGTTGAAGTTGATGTCGTAGAGGCCGCTCTGCGCGAAGTCGACGCCCGGAGTGAACTCGAGGAGCTTCGGCACCTGGCCGGTGCTCGCCTCCTGCTCGATCTCACGCTCGGGGATCACGGTCACGGCGGCCGGCGCCTGGGTGATCCGCTCTTCGCGCCGCGACACCGAGGTCACGGTGATCGACTCGGCGAAGCTCACGTCCCAGTCGAGCACCCGGTCGACGGACGCCGTCTGTCCCGAAGCCACCTCGACCGCTTCCTGGGTGTCGGTGTAGTCGAGCAGGCTGTAGGTCAGGGTGTAGCTGCCGGGCGGCACGTCGGCGAAGGCGAAGTTGCCCATCGCGTCCGAGAGCACCACCTGGTCGAGCTGGTCGAGCCGGACGGAGACGCCGGTGATGCCGGAGCCGTCCTCCCGCGTGACCCGTCCTTCGATCCGGCCTTGTTCCTGGGCTACCGCGAGACCGGATCCAGCCAGCAGCAGGAGCAGGCACCAGGCGACGACGAAGCGCTTGCTTTTCATTGCAAAACCTCCGCAGAACCTTTAAAGAATAGTTTCCCAGGTCTTATAACAGGGGACTCAAGCGGAAGTCAATCGGAAGAAATCTGCTAACCTCCCCACCGCGCTCCGCGCGGACATTCGGAGGGAATCCTGTGCAACTCGGCATCCTGGGCCTGCCCAAATCTGGAAAGACCACGCTCTTCAACACCTTGACGGCTTCGCAGCAGGCCACGGACAAGTTCGCCGCCTCGGCCCAGACCAACATGGGCACGGCCACGGTGCGCGACGTCCGCCTGGAGCAGCTCCGCGACCTCTTCAACCCCAGGCGCTACGTGCCCGCGACCGTGCAGTACGTGGACATCCCCGGCATGAAGCGCGGTGAGAGCGCGGAGAGCCTGGACCTCGCCAAGCTCAAGACGGTCGATGCCCTGGTGCATGTGGTGCGCGCCTTCGAGGACCCCGAGATCCTCCATCCGGAAGGGAGCCTCGATCCCGCGCGCGACGTGGCCATGCTCGACCTGGAGCTGATCCTGGCCGACCATGACCTCGTGGAGCGGCGGCTGGACCGGCTGGAGAAGTCGTCCAAGCGCGGCCTCAATCCCGAGGAGCAGCGGGAGAAGGCGCTCCTCGGCGACGTGATCCTGCCGGCCCTGGAGGCGGAGACGCCGCTCCGGGAAGTCGCGCTGGAGACCGACGACGAGCGGCGCCTGCGCGGCTTTCAGCTCCTGTCGGCCAAGCCGATGCTGATCGTGGTGAACGTGGGCGAGGAGCGGGCGGGCGCGGGAGTGGCCGATCTCGGCGTGGTGCTCCGGCCGGCCGTTTCAGCGGTCGTGGTGAGCGCGCCGATCGAGCAGGAGATCAGCGCGCTGCCGCCCGAGGAGCAGAAGGAGTTCCTGGCCGACCTCGGGCTTTCCGAGCCCAGCCTGGACCGCGTGAACCGGGCGAGCTACGAGCTGCTGGGCCTGATCGCTTTTTTCACCGTGGGCGAGGACGAGGTCCGGGCCTGGACCATCCGCCGCGGCACCAAGGCGCGCGAGGCGGCCGGCACCATCCACTCCGACATCGAGCGCGGCTTCATCCGCGCCGAGATCGTCCACTGGGACGACCTCGTGCGTCTGAAGACCATGGCCGCTTGCAGCAAGGCCGGCCTGACAAGGCTGGAAGGGAAGGAATACGAGGTGAAGGACGGGGACGTCGCTCACTTCCGGTTCAACGTTTAGCCCCTACCCGCGCGCCTCGCCGTCGCGCTCCGGCATCACCCGGATGTTCAGCCTCCCCGAGCTGGGGGAGCCGGGGCGGTAGTAGACCCCTCCGGGCGGCGGCGTGACGATGTCACCCGGCTGCGCGCCTTGCTCGATCAGCTCTCCCCCCGGTATCTCCTGCAGGGTCGGCTCGGGGCGCTCCCACTGCCGCAGGCCGCGCTGCGTGGGCTGCTGGCGGCTGGTGGGCCGGCCGCCGCGGCCCTGCGGCACCGCCTGACCCGTGGTCCGGTTCTCCAGGTCGCCCTCGCGGAGCACGTTCTGACCCTCCTGCGCCGCGCCCGGCCGGGCCGGAGCCTGCCCCTCGCGGGCGGTGCCCTCCGTCTCCTCGGCCGCCTGCCGCTCCTGCTGCGCCTCGGTCTGCGGCAGCGGCACGAGCAGGTTCACGATGCGGTCCCGCTCCTCGAAATACCTGGGCGCCTGCGACGGACCCGGGCTCTTGTCGTAGGCGCGCAGCATCGCCTGGGTCACCAGCGTGTTCTCGACGATGTGCGGGTTGACCTCCTTGAAGGCGAGCTGGGGATCGAGGGCGAAGGCGCGGGCGTAGTGCTCGACGGCGTTGGATTCCTGGTCCCATCCTTCGTAGAGCGTGCCGATCTGGTAGTGCGCCCAGGCATGGTTGGGCTGCAGATCCACGACGCGGTCGTAGAGGCGCAGGGCCTCGCGCTTCTCATTGCGCTGCTGCAGGAGCTGCGCAAGGTTGAACAGCGCCGAGACCTTGTCCGGATCGAGCTCGATGGCCCTGCGGTACGCGGCCTCGGCCTCCTCGGTCCGCTCGGCGAGCAGGAGCAGGCTGCCGAGGTCGTTGTGCACCGCGGCATCCTGCGGCTTCTCCGTGACCAGGCGCCGTTGCGCCTCGAGCGCCTTGGAGAGGTTCGGCGGCACGGCGGCGAAGGCCGCGATCGCGGTGATCGCGAGGGTGGCCACGAGGGCCGCGGCGATCGCCAGGCCGGCTGGGGACTGAATCCGTCTACGCACCATGATCTCCTTCCAAAGTCTTGCACGCCCGCTCAGCGGGACGGGACGGGTCTTGCCTTGAGCTTCAGCTTGCCGTCTTCCTCAGCCACCCGGAACTGCACCTCGTCGCAACCGGTCTTCTGCCGGATCGCCTCGGTCTGGCGGCGCAGGTAGGTCTGGAAGCTGTCCAGGTCGAACTTGGGTCCGTCCCCCGGTCCGGAGACGAGCCCATGATAAAGGGCTTCGGCCGCCTCGGAGTCGACGTCGGGCCCGAACACGATGCCGCCGCGGGGATCGAAGCGCTGCTTCTCCACGAAGGCGATCACCTTGTGGGGAGTCCGCCCTTCTTCCTTGTCGCGCAGGCGGCGGTTGTACATCTCGTTGTAGCTGTTGTACCTGGCCTCCAGGTCGTTGAGGCGGAAGTTGTCCACCGCGGCGGTGACGGTGGTGTTGCGCAGGTTGCGGAGCTGGACCTGGATGCGGTTGCGCAGCTCCTCGGGGGGGAGGGGAAGGCCGCCGTTGAAGAAGCGCTCGAAGTCGATCTGGAACTGGCGGATGTCCTGCTGGAGATGGTCGAGGGACTCGGCGAGGGCCGGTCCTCTGCGCGACGGACCCTGGGCGGGCACGGGTGCCGCGGCGCCCGGACGCTTGCCGGGAGCCTGAAGGTTCTGCTGGCCGGGCGCTTGGCCGGGCCGGGAAGGTCGCCTGGGGTCCACGAATCTCCTAGAATGCTCTCAGACAGTATGGATACGCCCGAATCCTCCGATGCCCGCCGAGGCATCCCCTCCCTCGACCGGCTGCTGAGCGATCCGGCGATCTCGATCCTCATCCCATTATACGGACGTGGTCCCGTGAGGGTCCAAGCCCGCCGGGAAGTGGACGATCTCCGCGACCGCCTGGCTCTCGGACCGGAACCGCCGGAGGACATCGAAAATGCCGTGGCCGCCCTGCCCGGACGCATCGCCGCCCGCATCCACGCCTCTCTCGGCGACTCGCTGACCCGTTTCCTGAACGCGACCGGCATCCTCCTCCACACGAATCTGGGCCGGGCTCCGCTCCCCCGTTCGGTCGCCGCGGGCCTGCCGCCTCTCCTGGATGCCTACTGCGACCTGGAGCTCGACGCCGGGACGGGCAAGCGCGGCGAGCGCAACCGCCGCGCCGAGCGCCTGCTCACCACCTTGACCGGCGCGGAAGGGGCCCTGGCGGTCAACAACAACGCCGCTGCGCTGGTCCTGGCCCTGGCTGCCCATGCAAAAGGCCGGGAGGTGATCGTCTCCCGCGGCGAGCTGGTTGAGATCGGCGGCTCGTTCCGCATCCCGGAGATCCTGGCGGTCGCCGGCGCCCGCCTGGTCGAGGTCGGGGCCACGAACCGCACCCGCCTCTCGGACTACGAGAAGGCGATCGGATCGGAGACGGCTCTCCTCCTCAAGGTCTTTCCCAGCAACTTCCGGATCACCGGGTTCACCGCCGCGGTCTCCCCGGCGGAGCTGGCCGGGTTGGCTCGGGAGAGGAACCTCCCGGTGCTGGTGGACGAGGGAAGCGGACTGCTCCGCAGGCGTCCGGAGCCGCAGCTCGCCGGGCATCCCAGCATGGAGGAGCTGATCGCGGCCGGTTGCGATCTGGTCTGCGGCAGCGGCGACAAGCTCCTGGGAGGACCCCAGGCCGGGCTGATGGTGGGCCAGGCCGATCTGGTGCGCGCCTGCCGCAAGCATCCTCTCTACCGGGCGTTCCGGCCGGACCGCATGGCCTTCGCGGCGCTGGAAGGCGTCCTCCGCCTCCACCTCGCGGGCTCGCCGCTCCCCCTGGACCGGATGTGGCCCGACCCGGCCGGGCACCGGGCGCGCCTGGAGCAGGTTGCCCGGGAAACAGGAGCCGAGATCGTCCCTGCCGATGCCTTCCTCGGCGGCGGCTCGGCGCCCGAGGCGCCGATCCCGGGCGAGGCGCTCTCCCTGTCCGGCGACGATGCCCTGCTCGCCCGGTTGCGGAAGGGTCAACCGGCAGTTGTCCTCCCCGTCATGGGCTATCTCCGCCAGGGCCGCCTCCTGCTCGATCTCCGGACCGTGGACCCCGAGGACGATCCGGCGCTGATCGCCGCCGTCCGCGCAGCTCTTTAGCCCATGCCCACCGGACGCATCCTGATCGTCGAGGACCGCGACTCCCTGCGCCGCATGCTGGAACGCGCCCTGTCGCAGGAGGGATACGAGGTCACGGCGGCGGCGGACGCGCAGGCGGGCATCCGCTGGGTGGACGAGCGGCCGTTCGACCTGGTGCTGACCGACCTCAAGCTTCCGGACGTCTCGGGTCTGGAGGTGCTGGCGGCAAGCCGGCGAGCCCAGCCGCAGGTGCCGGTGGTGGTCCTCACCGGCTTCGGAACGGTGGGCTCGGCGGTCGAAGCCATGAAGCTCGGCGCCTACGACTTCCTGGAAAAACCGCTGGAGATCGACGACCTCGCGCGGCTGATCGAGCGGGCGATCGGAGAGCGCGACGAGTCCGTGGTCTTCCACGTGCCGGGAGCGCCCGCGATCGTCGGCCGCCATCCGAGGCTCCGCGCCGCGATCCGTCTCCTGCAGAGAGTCGCCGCCACGGAGAGCACCGTGTTGCTGACGGGCGAGAGCGGCACCGGCAAGGAGATGTTCGGCCGCGCCCTGCACGCCCTCTCGCCGCGGAAGGACGGCCCCTTCGTGGCTCTCAACTGCGCCGCGATCCCCGAGTCGCTCCTGGAAAACGAGCTCTTCGGCCATGAGAAGGGGGCGTTCACCGGGGCCGACCGGCGCCAGCCCGGCCGCTTCGAGATGGCAGAGCGCGGCACCCTGATGCTGGACGAGATCGGCGAGCTGCCGCTCGCCGTCCAGGGCAAGGTGCTGCGCGTCCTCGAAGAGCGGACCTACGAGCGGGTGGGAGGAGGCCGGACCCTGCGGGCCGACGTGCGCCTGGTGGCGGCCACGAACCGCGACCTGGAATCCATGGTCTCGGAGGGAGCCTTCCGCTCCGACCTCTTCTTCCGTCTGAACGTCTTCCCGATCGAGCTCCCCTGTCTGAGGGAGCGCGCCAGCGACGTCCCCTTCCTGGCCCGGCATCTCCTCGGAGAGATCGCCCGCCGTCACAAACTGGAGCCGCCGCGGCTGGAAGAGGACGCCGAGCAGATCCTCATGGACCAGCCCTGGCCCGGCAACGTCCGCGAGCTGGCGAACATCCTGGAGAGGGCCGTGATCCTCTCCGACGGCCCCGCCCTCCGCGCCTCCGACCTCCGCCCCCTCCTCCACCTCCTCTCCCCGTCCGGAGAGCGCGACCGGGTCCGCCAGGCCCTGATCGACACGGGCGGCGACAAGAAGAAGGCCGCCGATCTGCTGGGGATGAGCTACCGGACGCTTCAGAGGAAGGTGAAGGAGCACGACCTGGAGGGGGTTCCGCGGTATCGGGAGTAGCTTCAAGGAGGTATAGTCTTCCCATGGCTCGAACCTCTCTCCTCGACCGCATCACCGCCAACCCGGAGATCTTCAGCGGGAAGCCGATCATCCGGGGGATGCGTATCTCCGTCGAGCTGATTCTGAGCCTCCTCGCGCAGGGCGTGTGCACGGAGGAGATCCTCGCGGACTATCCCGACCTTGATTCGGAAGACATCCTCGCCTGCATCGCCTACGCCCACGCCGTCATTGCGAACGACTCCCTGGAAGCGGTCCAGGTCGCCGTCAGGTGAAGTTCCTCATCGACCGGTGCGCCGGCAGGCGGCTGGCGGATTGGCTTCGCCAGCAGGAGCACGACATCCTCGAATCCCAAGAGAGAGGAGCCGATCCGGGAGATCGGACTCTCCTGGAGTGGGCCTACTCGGAGCAACGGGTCCTCGTCACCATGGACAAGGATTTCGGGAAGCTGGTGTTCCACTCGGGAGAACCTCACTCCGGAGTCGTGCGGCTGCCCGATGTTCCGGCTCAGGAGCGCATCGCGCTCATGGACGTTATCCTCAAGCGGCATGAGGCAGACCTCCTGAGCGGCGCCGTGATCACCGTGAAAGGCGCCAGGATCCGCATTTCCCGCTCCCAGGGCTGAGATTTACCTTGAAAATCCACCAACTCCTGGGGGATTTTCAGGGTTCTTGGGTGGCAAGCCACGACGGCTCGGTCCCTAGCGGCGACGGCTAGAGGGTAAGCGGCGACGGCTAAAGGGCGAGCGGCGGCGGCTCAACGACGAGCGATGCCCGCTCGGCCTCAAGCGATGGCCGCTCGATTTCGAGCGATGGCCGCTTGCGTCAAAGCGCGCTCCCCTCAAGCTTGAGCGAGAGCCGCTCGCGTCCGAGCGACGGCCGCTCGGCTTCGAGCGGCAACCGCTCGACGGCGAGCCATCGCTCCTAGTGCTCCTTCCAGTTCCGCTCGATGATCCCGACCGGGATCGTGGCATAGCGCTCGTAGCCGGTGTCGGAGCGGATGCCGCTCACGCTGATCCAGTAGTTGGCGAACTTGGTCCCGGGCGGGTAGAACTTCTTCAGCTCGGCCAGGATGTTCTTCTGCGTCTGGTCCAGGATCTCCGAGTTGATCCCGTTGGACCCGTCC
>DASUNJ010000280.1:0-3729 GCA_036277235.1 Thermoanaerobaculia bacterium
CCTCTGTTTCTTCAGTGCGGCCGTGACCCGCATCTTCGAGCAGGTACAGAAGAGAGCCGAAGACATGGCCAGCGCTCTCCTTCGCGGTGTCGCCCGCGAGGACCAACCCTTTCTCAGCTTCCTGGGCGGAGGCGACGAAGCGATCTGGATTGCTCCCGCCGGGATCGCCGTGCAGCTCGCGGATCAGCTTCCCGGTTGGATCGAAGAGGAAACCGGCAGGATTCCGGGCCTGCGCGAGAGGCTCCGGGAGTACGATTTCCCGGCGATCACCATCGGCACCGGGTTGCTGCTCTGCGACCGTGGCTATCCGGTCCGGTACCAGCTTGACCTGGCCGCGCAGCTTCAGAAGAGCGCCAAGGGGATGTTCTACCGCTCTGGAGGCCGCTCAGAAGGCAAGGTGGTCTCCTCGATCGATTTCGAGCTGCTCACCGACGCCTCGCCGCTTTCCGAACGGATCGAAACGTCGCGCAAGGTCGCCTACTCGACCGAGGAGGATGGTTTCCTGCGCACCTGCCGCCCCTACACGGCCGAGGCCTTCAGCGCTCTGGCCGATCGGATGCGGAAAGCGCGGGCGCAAATGGCCGGCTCCCAGCTCCACGGCTTGCAGAGCGGAGCCGCGGAGGGGCAGCGGGTATTCCTGAATGCCCTGCGCTATCAGGTGGGCCGAGATCCGGTTGGAAAGAAATATCGGAGATGGCTGGAGGACCTGGGAGTCGATTGGGCCGTTCCGGAGGGCATCCGCAACTTTTTCATCCAGGAGCTGCCCCCGGATGAAAAGGGCGTTCCCCAAACGGGCACCTGGATCGCCGACGGGCTCCAACTCGTGTCCTTTCTCGACCAGCTTGGAAAGATGGGAGAGAAGACAAGCACGCCCGTGACGGAGGATCGCTGATGCCGACCTTGGAAATCACCCTGCGGGGGCACCTGCTGATCTCCGGCAACCAGGCTCTCGACCTGGGCGTCGATCTCGCGACGGTGCGTCGCTTTCACCAGGGCGAGGAAGTTCCCTATATTCCGGCCACGGCGATCCGCGGTGCCGTGCGCATTCAGCTCGAAGCGTTGCTCGCGGGAACCGGCAGGACGGACGCCGGGCCGTACATTCTCGACGAAAGGCCGGAGACCGCGGCCGGCGATCATGACGGCCTCGTGGCCCGCCTGTTCGGCTTTTCCGGCCGAACCGGGGAGCGCAGCGGTTCCAGGGAAGGATGCCTCCGCTTCGGGGACGGAATCCCACGAGATCCCTCCTTGGCTCGACAGGCCCTGGCCATCCGTCCGGGACTGGAGCTGGAAGACCAGACGGCGACGGCGGCCGATCAAAAGCTTTTCTTTCGTCAGGTAATCGAGGTGGCGGACGAGCCGCTGATCTTCGCAGCCGACCTCGACCTCGGGCGGGCTGCCGAGGAGGACCGGCGGCAGCTTCGCGCCGCGGTGGAGACCACTGACGCCCTGGGAGCGGGACGGGCCAAGGGCGGCGGCTTCGTGGAGATCCGCTGGGTCGACGAGCCCCCGGCGTCTTCATCTCCGAGCCTGGAGATTTCCTCGCCCGCGGATGATGTCACCCGAGCCCGGCTGATCTTCACCCTTGCCGAGCCCGCACACTTTGGCGACGGCGGACCTCGGGGCAACCACCATGGCACCCGGACCTACATCCCGGGTCCGACCCTACGAGGCGCCGTCGCCTGGGCGCTCCTGCGCGCCGGTGTCTCTCCGGAGGAGCCCGGGTTCCAGGAGTTGTTCGTTCTGGAGGACCGGGCGAGCTTCGGGGATGCTCTGCTCGCCGCGGCCCCGGATGTCGAGCCCGTGATCGTTCCGGCGACCGCCCGGGAGCAGAGGGGCACACATGCGCGGCACGACATCCTCGTCACGGAACTGGCCCGCGAGCGGGTGAATCGTGCCCTGGAAGGGTCCGGCAAGCATCTGCGCCTCGATGACGGCTCTGTCCGCTTCGATCCGATCGAGCCTCCCCGGCCCGCCAAGGACCTGCTGCGCCGTACCCGGACCCGGGTCTCCATCGACCGGCATACGGGAGCGGCTGCGGACAGCCGGCTTTTCTCGATCGAGCAGATCGAGCCCTGGCTCGCCAAGACCCACCACGGACAGGCTCCCCGGCCAGCCCGGTTCAGCGCCCGGGTGGAGGGGCTGACTCCGCAGGGCGCCCGCCTTTTGGAGCGGGCTGCATCTCTTCCTATCCTGATCGGCGCCGGCCGAAACCACGGCCTCGGCAAGGCCGGGCTGGAAATCGTCTTCGCGGCAGATCCCAGCCTTGAGGAGATGGAAGAAGCCGTATTTGCTCTGGCCGGGCTCGTGGACCAGGAAACGATCCGCTTGGCTAAGCGGGCCAGTATTGCACCCGGTACTTCGGTCGGAATTGCACCCGAATCGATCGCCGGAAACGGATCGATCCCCCTGGCTCTGGTCGCGCTCTCCGACTTCGTTCCGACGGATCGGGAACGGTCTCACCCTCTGGCTGAGCTGGGCGAGGCCGGTTCCGTCTGGCGGAGCTTCGTTCATCCGGCGGCCATCGGCGGCTACGACCAGTTCCGGAAGGAAGGCTCCCTGAAGGACCTCGCTCCGGCCGTGGGCACCGGCAGCGTCTTCGTCTACTCGATCGATCGCGACCGCCTTGCAGATCGGCTCCGATCCCTGATGCCCCGGCTTCGGCGTGGTGTCGGCCGCTGCACGGAGAGCGGTTGCGGCCGGTTTGGACTTTTTTCTCCGATTGCGAAGGAGTGACCCATGGGAAGCGCCGTCAATGCAGGCACGAAACGTTGGCTGGTGGGGGAGGCGGAGCAGATCCTGGACCGGGTTCAAGGGCAGGACGGCTTCAGGGACCAGACGTCCCAGCTCCGCAACCTCGTGCAGATCGTGCAGGAGGAATCCGAGGTCTCGGTCCTGCGGAACTTCATCCGCTACCAGACGGGCCGGAAGACGACCTCCAAGTTCTGGAGCCTGATCCACAAGGACGTGATCAAGGTTCTCGAGGAGATCGAGAAGAACCTCACGGGTGAAGACCTCCGGAAGGCGGCGATCCAGCAGTTCTTCGGTTATCTCGTCCGCCATTACGTTTACCTGGACAAGGTGAACCGGGATGGGCGGGGGCCCGGCCGCGCCCAGGCGGGAGGCCGGCGATGATCTCCGCCGATCTGCGGCCACGCTCGCACAACTCGATCGAAAGCCTCGTGCTCCTCGACTTCCGGCTCACCTGCCGGACCGGCCTGCACATCGGTACGGGCAAGAGCGCCGACCTCACGGGGAGCGACCAGCCGGTAATGAGAGACCGCTCCGGCCGGCCTTTAGTCCCCGGCTCCTCATTGCGCGGCATCCTGAGAGCCGGCATTGAGAGCTTCTGCAACTCGCTCGGGCTGCACGCCGTCCGTTCAATGGCGGAGCAGAGTCCCACGGAATCTCCAGGCGATTTCGGCCAGAGATGGAGGGAGCTCGATCTCGTCAAGCGGCTTTTCGGAGCGGCGGCGGAAGAGCGCGGCGGCTTTTCCTATGGATCGCGCTTTCAAATCTCCGATGCGGTCTGCCAGGAGGACGTGCTGATCGAGCTGCGGGACGGCGTCGGAATCGATCGCGAGAGGCGGACCGCGTCACCGGGCATCAAGTACGATCTGGAAGTGGTGCCGGCCGGCACGCGCTTCCTCGGTCATATCCGGTTCAAGAACCCCGCCGATTACGAGCTGGGCCTCGTGGCCCAGGCGCTTTGGATGCTCGACCAGGGCCTCC
>DASUNJ010000281.1:0-21766 GCA_036277235.1 Thermoanaerobaculia bacterium
GCCCCGAGGCCGGCCCGCGCGGCGAGCTCTCTTTCGAGCACCGGCCCGGTATCTACATATCTCCTTGAGATGGTCCCCGGGAACGCTTCGAGAATCCGGCTCTCCAGGACTTTGAGGCGATCTTGCATGACATCGTGGTAGTCCCGTCCCCGGGCGTAGCGGGCGACTCGGGGCCAGAGGTCGCCGTCGGACTCCTCGTCGAGCGGGTGGTATTGCAGGGCCACGCAGAGGGCGCTCCGGGCGCCGGGTACCGCCCGGGCCGGCTCCAGCCGCGCCTCCACCCTCTTCTCGAACCATCCCATCCCCGCTTGGTCCCCACGCGCGAGCCAGCGCAGGAACGCCTCCCCGGTCGCGGACGGTTCCAGTCCCGCCACGCCCGCGCGGTCGAACCCGGCTTCGAGCGCCCAGGTTTTGAGGAGGTCGGCGGTGGCGCGGGCATCCATGCAAGGTAGGATAACGCTCAGCGAGAGCTGAGCCGAGAAAACCTCCCAGAGGTAGGGCATGGCAGTCTCGTCATGGACGGCCTTGTACCCCTTGACTTCCGATCCAAGCTACGTATTCTGGAGTTAGTGAGGACTCACTAACCATGAGCGCGCCAGATCCTGCCTCCTCCCGACAAGACGAGATCCTGGACAGGACGGTCGAGCTGATCCGCGAGGCCGGCCTCGCGGGTCTCACCATGAAGAAGGTCGCCGAACGGGTCGGCTTCACCGAGCCGGCAATCTATCGCCACTTCCCGAACAAGCAGGCGCTTCTCGTCGGGGTCGCCGGACGCCTGAGCAAGCTCTTCCTCGGGCCTGTCCGCGCCATCGCCGAGGAGACGGACGCGCCTCCTCTCGATCGAATCGAGCGGATCGTCGCCCACCACATCGGGTTGATCATGGACCTCGATGGCATCCCCATCCTGCTGATTGCGGAGGCCACGGCCTCCAAGGAGGGTGAGTTGGGACGGAGGATGGCCGAGATCGCCGGGACCTATCTGGAGATCGTGGGACGGCTGGCAGGCGAGATCCCCCGGCCCCCCGGCTCCCCTCCCGCGAACATTGCGGTGCTGCCGGTGCTCGGGCTCGCCGCGGCGGTCGCGCTGGAGCGGAGGCTGATGTCCGAACGGCGGCTGACCCGGGAGACGGCGCTCGATCTTGCCCGCTATGTGGTGCGGCGCCTGCTGGGGCCGGAGGAGGCGAAATGAGGAAAGGGATTGTCCTGGCGCTGCTTCTCTTCCCCGGCGCGGGCACTGCACAAGAGAAGCTCCATCTCGCCGACGCAGTCGATCGGGCGGTGGCCGGGTTCCCCGTGGTCGAGGCGGCGCGAGCCCGCCAGGAGGAGGCTGAGCAGGCGCTCGGTGAAGCCCGGGCGGGACGCCGACCGCGGGGACGGCTGACCGGATCGGCCATCCAGTACCAGGAGCCCATGGTGGTCACCCCCATCCATGGCTTTGGCCCGGGGCTCTTCCCCGAGTTCGACGAAACGCTCGGACAGGCGACCCTCACCGTCAGCTACACCCTCTTCGACAGCGGCGCGGATGCCGCCCGCATCCGGACCGCGGATGCCCAGACGCTGGCTGCCGGCGCGGCGCTCGGCTCCTCCGAGCAGGCCCTCGCCCGGCGCGTGGCCGCCGCGTATTTGACCGTGCTCGGACATCGGCAGGTGCTCGACGCCTACGACCTGCGGATGAAGGCGCTCGAGGCCGAGCTGTCCCGGGTGCAGCAGCGGTTCGAGGTCGGCCGGGCGGCGCGCGTGGAGATCCTCCGCGCCGAGGCCGCTCTCGCCAGCTCCGAAGCCGAGCGCGTGCGCCTCTCCTCCGCAATGGACAACGCTGAGCGCGAGCTGGCGCGGCTCATGGACGTCCCCGTCGAAGAGACCCGGTCCGACCGGCTGGTTCCGGTGGAGCTGTCCGACTTGGCGGTGCCGATTCGGGAAGAGCTGGTCACGGAGGGGATCGCGGCCAGTCCCGCTGTAGCCCAGGCCCGCGCCCAGGTCGCGGCGGCCGAGGCGCAGATCTCCCTCACCCGCGCCCTGGCCCGCCCCGAGGTGCGGGCCGTGGGCAACTACAACGAGTGGACCTCCTCCCACGGGAGCTTCACAGGCGAGTGGAACGCCGGCTTTCAGCTCACCGTGCCGCTGTTCGACTTCGGCGCCACCCGCAGCCGCATCGCCCGCGCCGAGGCCGCTCATCGCGCCACGCAGGAACAGGTGCGGATCGCCGAAATCCAGGTGCGGGAGGAAGTCGACCGCGCCGCCGCGGCTTTCGAGGAGGCCGAGGCGCGCATCGCCAGTCTCGGCAAGGCGGTCGAGCGGTACGTCGAAGTCGTCCGCGTGCAGAAGCTCCTGCTCGACGAGGGGGCCGGCACCCAGACCGATTACCTGAACGCCGAGGCCGACCTGCTGGCCGCCCGCGCCAGCCTGGCCGACGCGCGCCACGCCGCGATCCTCGCCCGGGTTGACCTGGCCCGCGCCGCGGGACGCCTCACGCCGGCCTGGCTGAGAGAGACTCTGCGGGAGAACATTCCATGAGCCCCAAGAAGATCGTCCCTCCCCTCGTGTTGTTGATCGTGGCTGGTATTGCTGGAGCTGCCGTCTGGTACTACACCTCCAGAAGGCCGGTCGAAACGGATGGCGCGCTCGTCGCCTCGGGCACGGTGGAGGCCACCGACGCCCAGCTCGGCTTCCAGGCGCCGGGCCGGATCGTCTCCCTGACTCCCCGCGAGGGCGACCGGGTCACCGCCGGCCAGGAGCTGGCGCGGCTCGACCGGGCCGAGCTCGAAGCGCGGCGAGCGCAGTCCGAAGCCCAGGTCGAGGCGGCGCAGGCTGCCCTGGCCGAGCTCGAACACGGCTCGCGACGGGAAGAGATCGCCCAGGCCCGGGCCGCCCTCGCCGTTGCCGAAGAGCGCCGGCAGGACGCCGAGCGCGACCTCGCCCGCACCCGGAGGCTCTTCGAGGGCGGCGCCGTCAGCCGCGAGGCGCTCGACAAGGCGCAGGTCGCGCTCGACGTGATCCGCGCCCAGCGCACCCAGGAGGTCGAACAGCTCCGCCTCGTGGAAGCCGGCCCCCGCCAGGAACGCAAGGCGGTCGCCCGCGCCCAGGTCACCCAGGCCGAAGCCGCCGTGCAGGGCGTTCAGGCCACGCTCTCCAACACGGTCCTCACCGCTCCGTTTGACGGCGTGGTGACCGTCCGCCATCGCGAGCCGGGCGAGGTCGTGCCCGCCGGCTCGCCCGTGCTCACCCTCATGGACCCGCGGAGCCGCTTCGTGCGCATCTACATCCCGGAGAACCGGGTGGGAGCCGTGCGCCTCGGGACCCGCGCCGCGATCACGGCCGACACCTACCCCGGCAAGACCTATCCGGGAGAAGTTTCGTTCATCGCCTCGGAGGCCGAGTTCACGCCCAAGAGCGTGCAGACCACCGAAGAGCGCGTGCGCCTGGTCTACGAGGTCAAGGTGCGCGTGACCGGCGATGCGGAGTTCGAGCTGAAGCCAGGGCTGCCGGCGGACGTGCGGCTGGAAACGAAATGATCCGCACCGATTCCCTCACCCGCCGCTTCGGCGACCTGACCGCCGTCGACCGGCTGAGCTTCGAGGTGAAGCCCGGCGAGCTGTTCGGGCTCGTGGGTCCGGACGGCGCGGGCAAGACCACGACGCTGCGCATGCTCGCGGGCGTGCTCCGCCCCACGGAGGGGGACGCGCTCCTCGACGGTATCTCCGTGGCGCGGGAGCCCGAGCGGGTCAAGCACCAGATCGCGTACATGTCCCAGCGCTTCGGTCTCTACGCGGATCTGACCGTGCTCGAAAACCTGGAGTTTTATGCCGACCTCTATCGCGTGCCGCGCTCCGAGCGGCCGGCTCGACTGGAGCGATTGTTCCAGTTCTCGAACCTCGGCCCCTTCAAGGATCGGCTCGCGGGCAAGCTCTCCGGCGGCATGAAACAGAAGCTCGGTCTTTCTTGCGCGCTGATCCATCAGCCGCGGATCCTTCTCCTCGACGAGCCCACTTTCGGGGTCGATCCCGTGTCGCGCCGCGAGCTCTGGCTGATCGTCCACGAAATGGTGGCCGAGGGGGTGACCGCGGTGGTGAGCACGGCCTACATGGACGAGGCCGAGCGCTTCGACCGGCTGGCTCTCCTCCACCGCGGGAAGCTGCTGGCGATCGACGCGCCTGAAGCCCTTCAGAAAGGTTTCGGCGAGGAGATCGTGGAGATTCAGGTGGAGCGGGCGCGGGAGGCGCGGGAACGTCTCGCGGAATTGGGACGAGTGGCCGTCTTCGGCGACCGTCTCCACCTGAGCGCGAGCGCGGCCGAGATCCCGAAGATCACCCGCCTTCTGCAGGAGGCGGGCTTCGAGGTCAAATCAGCGCGGGCCATCGTCCCCTCGCTGGAGGACGTGTTCATCGGGATGGTCGAGGCCGCATGAAAGCGGTCGAGGTGCAAGAGCTGACGCGGACGTTCGGCGACTTCGTCGCAGTCGACCGGGTGAGCTTTTCGGTCGCGAAGGCGGAGGTCTTCGGATTCCTGGGACCGAACGGCGCGGGCAAGACGACCACGATCAAGATGCTCACCGGCCTGGTGCCCCCGACTTCCGGAAAAGGTCACGTTGCCGGGTACGACATCCGGACGGAGCGGCGGCGGATCAAGCTCCACATCGGCTACATGTCGCAGCTCTTCTCTCTCTACGCGGACCTGACCGTCGAGGAAAACATTGCTTTCTTTTCAGGGTTGTACGGCGTACCGGGCGAGCGCAAGGCGGAGCGGCGCGACTGGGTGCTGCGGATGGCCGGGCTCGCCGACCAGCGGGGCCGGCTCACGGGCGAGCTATCCCTGGGCTGGAAGCAGCGGCTCGCCCTCGGGTGCGCCGTGCTCCACGAGCCGCCCGTGCTCTTCCTCGACGAGCCCACGTCGGGCGTCGATCCCATCTCCCGCCGGTCGTTCTGGGATCTCATCTACGCGCTGGCCTCCGCGGGCACCACCGTCTTCGTCACCACCCACTACATGGAAGAGGCCGAATACTGCGACCGTCTGGCGCTGATGAACCGCGGCAGGCTGATCGCGCTCGACACGCCCGCCAAGCTCCGCGAAGGCTTCCGCCAGCCGCTCCTCGAAGTGCGCACCGGCGCGGGCGCCAAAGCCGCCGAGCTGCTGGAAGGGACCCCGGGCGTGCTCGGCGCCGGCCTGTTCGGCCGCGCGATTCACGTGACGCTCCGGCCCGGGACCGATCACGATGAGATCCGGCGCCGGCTCGACGAGCACGGGATTTCGGTTGATTCCATCGAGGAGATCTCGCCTTCTCTGGAAGATGTTTTCATCGCCCGAATCGAAGAGGCCGGCGGCGCGCCGGTGGATTAGTCATGAGCCCCACCCGCCTCCTCGCCATCGCCCGCAAGGAGCTCATCCAGCTCCGGCGCGACACCCGCAGCCTGATCCTTGCGTTTCTGCTGCCGGTGCTGCTGCTGGTCCTCTTCGGCTACGCGATCTCCTGGGACGTGCGCAACATCCGCACCGCGGTTCTGGACGGCGACCGCTCGGCGCGCAGCCGCGAGCTGATCGATGCCTTCCGCGCCTCGGGCTACTTCACGTTCGTCGACAACCTGGAACGGCCGGGCGAGATTGGAAATCTTTTCGACCGCGGCACCGTGCAGGTGGCGCTGGTGATCCCGGCCGGGTTTGCCGCGGACCTCTCCGCCGGCCGCACCGCTTCGGTCCAGGCCATCGTGGACGGCAGCGACGCGAACACGGCCACGATCGTCCTCGCCTACTCCGAGGCCATCGTGCGCACCTGGTCGAGCCGCGTACAGCTCCAGGGCGCCACGGCCATGGGTCTTCCGATCACGGCCGAGTCGCGGGTCTGGTACAACGAGGAGCTGGCCAGCCGCAACATGATCGTGCCCGGCCTGGTCGCGGTGATCATGATGATCATCGCGGCCATGCTCACCTCCCTGACCATCGCACGGGAGTGGGAACGCGGCACCATGGAGCAACTCGCCGCGACCCCGGTGTCCCGCGTCGAGGTGGTGCTGGGCAAGCTCCTCCCCTACCTCGGCATCGGCCTCACCGACGTGGTGGTCTGCTCGGCGCTCGGGGTCGTCCTGTTCGACGTGCCGTTCCGGGGGAGCGCCGCGCTCCTGATGGCTTTCTCGTTCCTCTTCCTGACCGGCGCGCTGGGGCTGGGGATGTTCATCTCGGTCGTGGCGAAGTCGCAGGTGGTGGCGACACAGGTGGCCATGGTCGTCACCTTCCTGCCGGCGTTCCTGCTCTCGGGCTTCATGTTCGCCATCGAGGTGATGCCAGCGCCGCTCCGGGCGGTGAGCCTGCTGATTCCCGCCCGGTACTTCCTGGTGGTGACCCGCGGCATCTTCCTCAAGGGGGTCGGAATCGAGGTTCTCCGTACCCAGGCGCTCCTCATGATCGCCTTCGCCGTGGCCGGGCTCGGGCTCGCCGTCCTGCGCTTCCGCAAGGAGCTGGGATGAACCCCAAGCGCGTCTTCGAGATGGTGCGCAAGGAGTTCCGCCAGATCTTCCGCGATCCGCGCCTGCGCGGCGTGATCTTCGTCGCGCCGATGATCCAGCTCCTCGCCTTCGGCTACGCGGTCTCAACGGACGTGCGCAATGTCGCCACCCTGGTGGTTGACCACGACCGGAGCCGCGCCTCGCGGGAGCTGGTCGAAGCCTTCACCGCGTCCGGCTACTTCCGGGTGCTGGGCCATGCGGAGCGGCCGGCAGACATCGTCCGGGCGCTCGATCATGGCGACGCGGTGCTCGGGATCGTCATCCCCCCTGGTTTCGAGAGAGGGGAAAATGCACGGGTGCAGCTCCTCTTCGACGGCACCAACTCGAACCTGGCCAACGTGGCCCGCGGCTACGCGGAGAGGATCGTGCTCAGCCAAGCTAATCTGCCACCTCCCGCGGTGGACCTGCGCTCGCGGGCCTGGTTCAACCCCGCCCTGGAAAGCCGGAATTACAACGTGCCGGCGGTGATCGGAGCGCTGCTCATGCTGATCTGCCTGCTGCTGACCTCGCTCGCCGTGGTGCGCGAGAGGGAGATGGGCACGTTGGAGCAGCTCCTGGTGAGCCCGCTGCGGCCCGGCGAGCTGATCCTGGGCAAGAGCCTCCCCTTCGCGCTGATCGGCTTGGTGGACATGGGCCTCGTGGTCATGGTGGCGCTGCTCTGGTTCCGCATTCCGTTCCGGGGCAACCCTCTGCTGCTGATCCTGGGCACCGTGCTCTTCCTGTTCTCGGCCCTGGGCCTGGGGTTGCTGATCTCGTCGATCTCCAACACCCAGCAGGAGGCGTTCATGTCGGCCTTCCTGGTGTTCCTGCCGGCGATCCTGCTCTCCGGGTTCCTGTTCCCGGTCAGCAGCATGCCCCGCGGGTTCCAGACGCTGACCCTGTTCAACCCGCTACGGCACTACCTCGAAATCGTCCGCACCCTGTTCCTCAAGGGAGCGGGCGTCGAAGCCCTTTGGATGCAGCTTTTGGCGCTGCTCGGGATGGGGATCGGGCTCCTCTGGCTGGCCTCGCGACGATTTCGTGACGATTGACCGGCTCGCAAAATCCCTCGGCGCGCACCTGGGAATGTGAAGCTGTCTTTTGTCGTGATGCTGTCTATCTTCGGTCCGGTGTCCCCTCTGTCCTCCCGCCAGGTATCTCCACCTGTGGGCCGTTCTGCGGCTCACCTGTCCCTCTGAGGAGGAAGCGATGCATCGAAGGAATCTTTTGTTCTGTCTTCTGGCCGTCCTCGCCCTGAGCTTGATAGGGATGCAGGCGCAGGCGGCCACCGTCCAGCAGTTGAACCTGGCGCAGATGGTCAGCCGGGCCGAACGGGTCTTCCGCGGCACGGTCCTCACCATCCGCGAAGGCAAAATCGACGCTGGCGGTGCCGAGCTGCCAACGGTCACCTACCGCATCCGGGTCGACGAGGCCTTCAAGGGCACGTACCAGGACGTCAAGGGCATGCAGATTGCCGAGATCACGATGCTCGGCAAGCTGAAGAACAACCAGACCGCCAACACACGCTCGCTGCCTCTCATCGATCTGCCCAAGCTTCAGGTTGGACAGGACTACCTCCTCCTCACCACGCAGCCCAGCGCCATCGGGCTGTCGACCCCGGTCGGGCTCGGCCAGGGCGCCTTCCGGGTGACCGGCAAGGCCGGCCAGGAGCTGGCGGTCAACGAAAACCACAACCTGGGCCTCTTCAAGGACATGGGGGGGATCTCCAGCGGCGTGGTCCCTCAGAACGGCGGCGGCCCGCTGCCCTACACCGCCCTCGCGGCGCTCATTCAGGACCTGGTGGATTGAGGTGACGGCCATGAAAAACACACTGCGTTTCACCCTCGCCACCGTCCTTCTCCTCATCCTCTCCGCGCCCGCGTTCGCCTATGGACCGCTCGCCGTCTGCGACGCCGGGCAGGCTTTCCTCTGGCCCGCCGGCGGCACCAACATCCCCTACAACCCCGACCAGGGCGACCTCGGTCCCCTGCCCAATGCCGCGGCGACCGCCCTGGTAGGCACCGCGTTCGCGGCCTGGGGCGCCATCCCCACCGCGACGACGACCTACGTCAACGCCGGCCCGTTGCCGGTGGACGTGGACATCACGAACTTCGGTCCCTTCCTCAACCCCGTGGCGCCGGACGGCCTCTCGGCCATCGTCTTCGACGACACCGGCGAGATCTTCGACCTGCTCTTCGGTCCGGGCTCCGGCATCCTCGGCTTCGCCGGCCCCGAGTGGGTCAACACGATCACCTGCGACATCCTGGAAGGCGTGTCGTTCCTCAACGGCCCGGCCTTCGGCGACGCCACCGAGGCGCTCGACGTGCTGGTCCACGAGTTCGGCCACTACCAGAACCTGGCGCACACCGCGGTCAACGGCCAGATCCTGCTTGCCGGCGACCACAGCGGTCCGACGCCGAACAACACCTTCCCGATCCCGCCGCTCAACGGCCTGATCGAGACCATGTATCCCTTCTACTTCGGCCCCCTGGCCGGGACGTCGACCCCGCACGCTGACGACATCGCGGGCCTCTCGACCCTCTACCCCACGCCCGGCTTCGGCGCCGCCAGCGCCACCATCACCGGCAACATCCTCGGCCCCAACGGCACGACGCAGCTCACCGGCGTCAACGTCATCGCCCGCAACACCGCCAATCCGTTCGTCGACGCGGTCTCCGCGCTGTCGAGCGACTTCGCGTTCAGCTTCGCACAAGGGCAGCCGTTCGTCGGCGTCTACACCCTCCGCGGCCTGACGCCGGGCGCGAGCTATGCCGTCTACGTCGACGAGATCCTGGCCGGCGGCTTCAGCACTCCGCCGCTCTTCCCGCTGCCGGGTCCCGAGGAGTTCCACAACGGCGCGAACGAATCGAGCAACGCCGCCACCGACAACCCCGCGGTGTTCACGGCCGTCTCCGCGGCAGCCGGCGGCACCGCGAGCAACGTCAACGTCATCTTCAACGCCCCGGGGCCGGGCCAGGGACTGCCGGTCGGCGACGACGGCTCGGTGCAGCTCTTCATGCCCTTCACCTTCGAGATCTGCAACCAGGCGTTCGACGCGGTGTTCGTCAACGCCAACGGCAACCTGACCTTCGGCGCCGCCAACGGCGACTTCAGCGAGTCGGTCGACGAGTTCCTCTCCGGACCGCCGCGCATCGCCGGCCTGTGGGACGACCTCAACCCCGGCGCCGGCGGCACGGTGACCTTCTCCCAGACTGCGAACACCTTCACGGTGTCCTGGCAGAACGTGCCGGAGTTCGTCGCCACCGGCTCGAACACCTTCTCGATCCAGCTCCATCGCTCGTCGAACCACGTCGACATTTCCTATGGCTCCCTTACCGCTCTCGACGGCCTCGCGGGCGTGAGCTGCGGCGGCGCCGTCACCTCGCGGTTCGAGCTGCCCTCCGACCTCAACGCGAACAACGGCCGCAAGGACCTCAAGCAGCAGCCGGCGATCTTCGAGCTCTTCGGCCCGGGCAACCCGGTCGACCTCGCCAACGACTCAGTCAAGTTCAACGCCAAGGCCACGTACGCCGACGCGTTCGAGAACAACAACTCCATCGCCCAGGCCGAGGCCATCACCCTGCCGTTCACGACGCAGGACGACGACGACTTCACCGAGATCCGGCCGGCCGGCGGTGACATCGACTTCTTCAGCTTCAGCGTCGACGCCGGGGACATCCTCGCCGTCGAGGTGGTACGTGGCAGCCTGGACACCCTCCTGGGCATCTTCGACGCCGATACCAACACCCTCCTGATCGCCGACGACGACAGCGGCGACGCCCTGCTCTCGCGCATCATCGTCCAGGCCAACGTGGACCTCAACCTGGCCGTGGCCGTCTCGACCTTCCCCGACCTCGACTTCGACGGCATCGGCGGCACGGGCGCCGGCCGTTACGTGCTCGCCGTGCACAAGTACCAGGGCACGGTCCTGCCGGCGGGAGACGACACCGCCACCCCGGTCACCCTCGGCTTCACCTTCCCGTACCAGGGCATCAACCGGACCAGCGTCTTCGTCAACTCCAACGGCAACCTGACCTTCGGCGCGGGCAGCACCGACTTCTCCGAGACCGTGCCGGAGTTCCTGGCCGGACCGGCGCGCATCGCGCCGCGCTGGGACGACCTCGACGCCGGCGACGGGCTGATCATCGCCTCGCCGGGTGCCGGCTCGCTGACCTTCCACTTCGTCAGCGTGCCGGAATTCGCCACCACCTCTCCCAACTACTTCTCGGTCGAGCTCGACCAGGCTGGCGGGATCGGCATGGACTACTTCGCCACCAGCCGCACCGACGGCATCACCGGCATAACCCAGGGCCTCGGCGCCGCCGACCCCGGTGAGACCGACCTGTCCGCAGACAACAGCCAGCCCGCCACGGGCACGACCTACGAGCTGTTCTCGGGCCTCGACGTCTTCACCTTCGACCTGTTCTTCTCCTCCCTGTCGTTCAACTAGTCCCCGCGGACTTCAAGAGGAGGGCGCCCGGCGCCCTCCTCTTGTGCTAAGATCCGGCTCGCACTTTTCATCAAACCAAGGAGCCTCTCGATGAAGAAAGCAGCCGCATGTCTGGCGCTGGTGTTCGCGTGTGTGTTCGCTGCCGAGGCCAATGCCGCCGGCAGGAAGTCCGACGTCACGATCCATAACGACTCCGAGTGGTCGATCCACCACTTCTTCCTGTCCTCGAGCGCGGAGGACGAGTGGGGCCCGGATCAGCTCGGCGACGAGGTGATCAAGAACGGCGGATCGTTCACCATCACCAGCATCCCCTGTGACGAGTACGACGTGAAGCTGGTCGACGAGGACGGGGATGAGTGCGTGGTCGAGGCCGTGGACGTCTGCGGCGAAGACGACGCCTGGCTCATCACCGACGAAGACCTGCTCGAGTGCGAAGGCTACTGATCGCGCCTTGACTCTACCGTGCGGCTGAGCTAATCTTGGCGTTCAACGACCGAGGGCCGGGGATCTCCCCGGCCCTCGGTTTTTTTATGGGGGGAGAGCTCAAAAATGTCCGACGATCTGATCCGCCGTTTCGAGGACGGGACCCTCCCCGCCTCCGATTTCCACCACCGGGACCACGTCCGCCTGGCCTGGCTCTACCTGAATGAAGACCCGCCCCTGACCGCGCTGGCGCGCTTCACCGAAGGCTTGAAGCGTTTCGCCACCCGCAACGGGCATCCGGGCCTCTACCACGAGACCATCACCTGGGCGTACCTCCTTCTCATCCACGAGCGCCAGGCGAGGGGCGACGCCGGAGAGACCTGGGAAGAGTTCGCGGAGCGCAACCCCGACCTGCTCACCTGGAAGCCCTCCGTGCTGGACGGCTACTACCGCGAGGAGACGCTGGCGTCGGAGCTGGCGAGGCGGGTGTTCGTGATGCCGGACCGGCGGTAAGCGCCCGTCACGGAATAAGTGCGCCGCCTCCGGGGACAAGCCTCGCGTCCCGCGGGGGGAGTCGCTCGCATCGTGGAACAAGTCGCTCGCATCGCAGGAGAAGTCGCTCGCCCCGCGGCGGGAGCCTTCCGCCCTGCAGTGGGAGCCTCTCGTCCCGCGGCAATAGTCACGCGCCCCGTGGGGCAAGCCTCTCGCCCCATGGGGATAGTCACTCGCCCCGTGGGGCAAGTCGCTCATGACGTGGGGCAAGTCACTCGCTGCTCGTGCGAAGCCTCTCGCCCTGCGTTCAATGTCTCTCACCCCGCGTTCGATGCCTCTTGCCCCCGAGCGGCAGGCTCCCAGGGTCGAGCGGATGCTGGAATCCCCCTCCCCAGCCCTCCCCCGCTGCGGTTTCTCTACTGAAACTCGATCGTCGCCGACGACAGCTTCTCGGTCACCGCCTCGAAGACGAGAGAGGTTCCCCGCCTGCGGGGATTCAGGATCTCGTACGGCCCGAGGATCTGGTCAAAGGCATGGCAGATGTCCAGCCCCTGACCCTGGCCGGCCTGGACCGTGAAACCGGTGCAGCCCGCATTGGGAGGGCACACGCGTATGCCGACCCGGTTATCGCCGCGCCCACAGTTTCCGGTCGTACCCGACCCGGAAATCATATTGTTGGGTACGATCACGACGATCCGGATCGTCTTCCCACAGCTCGGGACCGGAATCGAAGAAGGTCCGGCATCCCGGCTCGCCGTCAGAGTCACCGATCCGGACGGAGCGGCGGAGCACTCAAACCTCGCGGTACACGTCGTATCCGTCTGGATCTGGATCGGGCAGGCGCTGCTCGTTCCGCAGGACGAACAGTCGCCGCCCCACTCGATGAAGTCCGCGTCCGTATCGGGGAGCGGACCCGCTCCCAGGATGACGCTCTCGCCATGATCAAATTCGGCCTGGCAGGCCGAGCCGCAGTCGATGCGCCCGTCCAGCACCGAGATCACGATTCCGTCATCAGCCAGAGAGCCCACTCTCTGAACGGACAACCGCGGCCGTCGACAGAGCTGCAAGGCAGCGTCCCAGGTCAGCCCGGCTGGACAATCGACGTCCACCGGTTTGACGATCCCGGCTGCCGAGCAGGTCTGAACCTGCAACAGGCTGCCGACCTTAAACAGCCTGGAGAGCTTCGTATCAATGACGATGGAGGTGGTTCCTCGCTGCCTGGCCGTAACGATCGCTTTGCCGGAGCTGCTGCTCTCGCTCACCGTCACAACGTCCGGATCTTTCGGCGCGTACCTGGTGTCCACCACGGCCAAGCCTGTCGTCAAGAGCTGGAGCCCTACAGATGGCAGGTCCGTCGAGATCGTAACGTCCTCTCCACCACAATCAACCTTGAGGTCCCGGGTCTCCCCCGGCAGGAACACTCCTCCTGAATCTGGAATCTTCGCAGGAACCGGGCTCAGCGCGACGCACGGGCACGGCGCAGGAGCATCCGGGATGTCGTCGAGGTCGAAGAGCTGATGAACGATCACATTCTGAAGCCAGTTACCCATGAGCCCGTTCGCGAGGACGTTTCCCACGGAGAATTGCACCAGGCCGGCCTGCGCGGGACCTGAGCGGCCCGGGTCGATCGCCACGACCGTCACTTCGCTGTGGGCAGGCACTCCGGGAACGGCGGCGAAGCCGGTCGCATCCGCCAGCCCCACGAAACCGCCGTCGCCTGCCACCGCCTGCTGGACGGCCCCGGAGACGATCGGGGCTCCGGGCAAGGTCCGAAGGACAGCCAGGGCGGCCCCCTCAACCGGCTCCCCGATCAATGTCCGGACATGCGCGCCGACGATCCCGACGTCGTCGGGCAGGGTCAGGAAGACATAATCGCCGGACGCCCGAACGCCCGGGAACGGCGGCGAATCGGTCTTGAGACGGCCCTCGGGCGTGAGAGACGCGGTATCGACCAGCACCAGGCGCCACATCCCTTCCAGGTTGACGATCCTGGCTACGATCACGGGCCCTTGCAACCCATCCGGAGCCGGGATTTCGAGGTCGGCCTCCGAAGACAGGACCACGTTCCCGACATCCACGGCCACGGCCCCGAGAAAGGCATACCCGGCCGGCAGGGCAAGCGGCAGCTCCCCGACCGTTTTCTCTTCGAGCCCGATCTCTACGTAGGTATCGACCGCTCCCGGGGGCACGGTCAAATGAGTGCCTCCGGTCGTGGCCACGGTTCCACCGCCGGCGCCCACCAGGGCCAGGGCTTCGACGGTCAGACGCCCTCCCGGCGCACCCGCCAGCCCCACCTGGATCTCGTTGACCGGGCGGAGATCGACAAAGCGTTGCAGCGCACCGACCTGCTGGTTGAAATCGCTCGGTCCAAACACCTCCCTGCCGTTGAGCCTCACCCACGCGCTGCTGATCCGGCTCGAGCCGTCCGGCCGGCCGTTGCCGACCTGGAGCCTGTAATGGGGAGCCGCCAGCAGGATTTCAAACCTTGCGGTGACCTGCTGGGGTTGTCCCGTCGCTCTCACGAGCTCCCAGGGGCCGAAAAGGGGAGCCGCTTGAAGAGAAGTCGCCAGCGCAAAACCCGTGATTGCCAGAAAGGTGTGAGGCTTCCGCGCTCCGCTTCCTCCGCAAAATGGATACATGGGCAACCTCCTGGACATGCCGCGTGCTGCGGCCATCCAGAAAGGGGTGACAGTCTTGAGGACTTCATTTCAGTCGAGCTCCGGCTGGAGCCTCCGCACCAGTCCACAAGTCCCGCATTGCGTCTATTCGAGACGAGCCGCGTCTCTGCGATCCCGATCCCTACATCGCCGACGCGCGGGCTCCGCACGCCTGCAGGCCCTGCAGTACCACGTGGCCCTGATGCAGGAGGCCGGCGCCTTGACGTCAACCGAGAAGTCCAGCTACACCGCCAAAGCCGACGAGTGCCAGAAAATGGTTCCCGCCGCCTCGGCCGCAATACCGGCCCAGCCGGCGACGAGCCCTGCCGCTCGGTAAGCACAGACAGAGCGTAGATACCGTCGCGGGCCGGGGAGCCACGGGTTCATATGCCGAGCTATTGTGCACCGTCCACCGATGACTTCAAGTCGACCTGCTCGACGTCGTTCCAGGGCACGTACTCTGGGCGCTGACGGCCGTCGACGAAGATCAGCATGCCGGCATTCCCCTCGCCGAGGTCGCCGGTGCGCTCGAGCTGCAGCTCCTCGCCGTTATGGAGGGTCACCCTGGCGCGCTGGGCGTCGCGCTCTTCGCGGCCGGGGGACACTATCGAGGCGATCAGGGCGAAGGGGATGGTGTAGTCCACACCCTGGGATGGGGCGTCGAGCGTCTCGGTGGTCTCGCTCTCGTCGAGGTCGTAGACCAGCCGGCCGGCAAGGCGGCGGCCGGCGCGGGTGGTGACGCTGCCCGTGAGCGGGCGCCCCGGCGCGAAGTCGCCGTAGGCGGGGCCACTGCCGCCGCTGCCGCCGATACCGCCGGGGCTGAGGTCGACGCGCTCGAAGGCGTCCCACGAAATCATCACCCGGCCGTAGCGCCGGTCGTCGACGTAGATCCCGCGGTTGCCGTCGCCGACTTCGGCGGTGTCGGAGAGAACGATCTCGCGGCCGTCGAGCAGCGTCACCAGCGAGCTGTCGCTCGAGCGGCGCGCGATGGAACGGATGGTGTCGAAGCGCAGGCTGAGCTCGCCCTCGGCGGTGTGGCCGTCGAGCTCGTCGGAGCCGACGTACTCCTGCCGGTTCCACCCGACGAAGCCGGTGAAGTCGCCCTGCCGCGTGCGCACGGTACCCTGCAGCCGGTAGGGGGCGGCGCCCAGCCGGGGTGTCGGGAGGAGCTCGATCGCGCGGATCCGCAGACTGTCGAGGTCGACGACGCCCCGCCTGCCGTCCCACACCCGCACGCCGTCGTCGAGGTCGCTGGCGTCGAAGCGGTCGAGGTCGAACACGGTCCCGCTCTTGAGAGTCACCCGCACCTCACGGCCGCGCGCCTCGATGCGCGCGATCTCGCCGAAGCGCGCCATGAATGGCCGGCCGAAGTCGCTCTGACTCTCCTTCTCGGCGATCTTGATCCCGAAGATCTCGATCGGGCGGCGCTCCCTGGGCAACCGCTCGGGCGGCACGTGGGCGACCCAGGGGTTCTCGTGCTTGGCGCCATTGAAGTAGTCGCCCCAGAACGCCTCCTGGTCGATCCCCCAGCGCAGCCGCCCCTCGTAGGTGGGGCCGTCGGCGGTGGCGATCCGGCCGTAGAGGAACCCCTGGTGGATCTCCGCCGCCGGCTGGGTCTCCGCCGCCGCCGGCGTGGTCGAGGGGGTGATCGCGGGCGATGTCGCCGCGGCGGGGTGGACGTCCTGGTTGAGCGCCCGGTAGCCGGCGGCGACGGCGAGGAGGACGAGCACGATGGCAAACGCCCCGCCGGCGATGGTAGATCTCGTCATGGTCGGCTCTCCACAGAAGACACGAGTCTCATGCCGCGTTGCGGCCTGCCTATCTTACGCACGGGACGGCGGGAGATTACGCTGGGCAGGTCAGAGCCGTGGAAGCTGGAGCCGGGCGCGCGTCCCGCCGAGCGGCGAGGTCTCCAGCGTGACGGAACCACCGTACAACTCGGCGAGATCGCTGACGATCGCGAGACCGAGCCCCGATCCCCCGACCCGCTGGTCGGCCCGCACTCCTCGCTGCAGCACCTGAGCGCGCATGGATGGATCGAGGCCCGGCCCATCGTCATCCACCGAGATCACGAGTTGGTCGTGGTCGATGGCTGACGAAATGGCGACTCGGGAGCGCGCCCACTTGCACGCATTGTCGAGCAGATTCCCCAGCATCTCGTCGAGGTCTTCCCGGCGGCCCGGGATCTCGTGCGCCGGCGAAACATCGGCATCGATCCTCAGCTCGCGTCCCGCGTGCAGGCGCCGCATCGTGCGCACGAGACCTTCGACGGATGGAAGGACGGAGCACCGGAGCCCCAGCGCTGCACGCGCCGACGCGGTCGCACGGGCTCGCGCCAGGTGATAGTCGACCTGCCGCTGCATCCGCTCGACGAGCTGGCGCAGCGTCGCCGCGAGATCGTGATGGCCCGCGGCTTCGGCCTGTTCTGCCTCCTGCGCGAGCACCGCGAGCGGCGTCTTCAATCCGTGCGCAAGATCTCCCGCCGTGGCGAAGGCTCGGGCGACCGCGCGCTCACGATCCTCGAGCAGCCCGTTCAGCTCGTTCACGAGCGGCTGCACTTCGCTCGGATGGTCGCCTTCGATTCGCTGGCTGCGTCCCTCGCGCACTGAAGACAGGCTGGCGCGAAGGCTCCACAACGGCGCCACCGCTCTTCGAACGAGGAACAGGCCCCCCACGACGAAGGCCACGGCGAAGATTCCCATCACGGCGTGATACGTCTCACCGTGAAACCCGAGCTCCGGATGATTCCGAGCGAGCTTGAGCAGCAGAGCAGTGACCGTGACAAACACCGCGGTCATCCAGATGAGCGCTCCGGCGAAGAGGCGCGCGCGGAGAGAGCCCTTCACGCTTCCGTCCCGATGCGATATCCGAGTCCGCGCACGGTCTCGATCGTCGACGCACCGAGCTTCCGTCGCAGACGCGCGATGAACACTTCGACGGTGTTCGAGTCGCGGTCGAACGTCTGCGCGTAGATGTGCTCGGTCAGCTCGGACTGCGAAACGACGCGGCCGCGATGGTGCATGAGGTACGAGAGCACGCGCAGCTCATGACTGGTCAGCTTCACCGGCTGTCCATCGAGAGTGACCTGCGACGTTCTCGGGTCGAGCACCACGGCGCCGCACCGCAGCTCGGGCGTGAGCTGTCCGCTCGATCGCCGGATCAGAGCGCGCAACCGCGCCAGCAACTCCTCCATCTGGAATGGCTTGGTGAGGTAGTCGTCCGCGCCGCCGTCGATGCCGCGTACTTTCTCGCTCCAGCTTCCGCGGGCGGTGAGAACCAGCACCGGCACGCCGATCCCGCCGGCGCGCCAGCGCTCGAGCAGCGTCAACCCGTCGATGCGCGGCAACCCGAGATCGAGAATGACCGCGTCGTAGGGCTCGGTGCTGGCGAGAAAGTCGCCGCGCTCGCCGTCCCTGGCACTGTCGACCACATAGCCGCGTTCGCCGAGTGTGGCGGCGAGCCGGTTGGCCAGCAGAGACTCGTCTTCGACGATCAGGACTCTCATTCTCGTCCGCGCCATTATATGCGGTCGCGCCTGCTGAACGGCGGCTGAACAGGCCGTTCAGCGTCCGTTCAGCAAAGCCCCGCCACAATGACGGCATCAAACGAAGTCCTCACGAAGGAAGGAATCTGGAGGTACCACCATGCAACTGCTCCTACCGATCCACATTGCCGCGGGCGGGCTCGCCATTGTTCTCGGCGCCGTCGCTCTAATCGTGAAGAAGGGTGGGACCATCCACCGCCGCAGCGGGCTGCTGTTCGTCTACGCCATGCTCGCCATGGGCTTCAGCGCCTCGATCCTGGCGCTTCGCAACAGCCCCACCGACGGGAATCTGGCCGCCGGCTTGATGACCGCCTACTTTGTCGGCACGGCGTTGACGACCGTCCGTCCCGTGTCGCCATGGACCCGCCGTATCGATGCCGCTGCGCTGACGGTCATCGTCGTGCTCGCGCTCGGCTACATCGTGGGCGGAGTCAAGGCCTTCAACAGCCCTGGCCTGACTCCCGGCGGCGTCCCGTTTCGCACGGTCGGCGTGATGTCCTTCGTCCTCGCCACCTTCATGACCCTGTCGGCGGCCGGCGACGTGCGCATCCTGCGCTTCGGCATGCCTCGCGGCGGGCCGCGCCTGGCGCGCCATTTGTGGCGCATGTGCTTCGCGCTGTTCATCGCGGCCGGATCGTTCTTCTCGATCCGCGAGCGCGTCGCAAGAATCCTTCCGGAGCCATTCACGAGCGGGCCGATGCGCGCGCTGCCCATCCTGCTGCTGTTCGGCGCGATGTTCTATTGGTTGTGGAGGGTCCGCGCCCGCCGCACGTTGCCAGTGCTCGTCCGACACGATTCGATCAAGGAGAATATCCAATGAAACACAACGTCAGCTTGACCATCACGTCTCTGCTCTCGATCCTCTTCTCGGCGTTTCACATTACGGACGACATCGTCTACAAGATCTCGCCGGGAGGGCTCTCAAACCTCACTGTCGTGGCCTTTCTCGTCGTCTGGCTGTACGCAATGCTGGTGCTCGCCGAGGGACGATTGGGGTATGCCATCGTCCTCCTCCTGTCGGTCCTTGCGGCGGGTGTCCCCATCCTCCACATGAAGGGATCGTCAGGCATCACTGCCGGGATCTCCAACCCCAGCGCAGCCTTCTTCTTCGCCTGGACGCTCCTCGCGCTCGAGGTGACCGCGGTCTTCTCCGCCATCCTCTCGGTGCGCGGACTGCTGCAAGCGAAGCGACGCACGCCAGGAGCTGACGAAAGGGGCTAGAATGAACAGCATGCTCTTACCGATCCACATTGCGGCAGGCGGGCTCGCCCTGGTTCTCGGCGCCGTGGCTCTGTTGGTGAAGAAGGGCGGGACCATCCACCGCCGCAGCGGGCTGCTGTTCGTCTACGCCATGCTCGTCATGGGTATCAGCGCCTCGATTCTGGGGAATTGGGGCGCCGGCTTGATTTCCGCCTACTTCGTCGGCACGGCGTTGACGACCGTCCGTCCCGTGTCGCCATGGACCCGCCGTATCAATGCCGCTGCGCTGACGCTCGTCGTCGGGCTCGCGCTCGCCACCATCGTGGGCGGCGTGAAGGCCTTCAACAGCCCTCACCTGTCCCCCGGCGGCGTCCCATTTCGCACGATCGGCGTGATGTCCTTCTTCCTCGCCACCGTCATGATCCTGGCGGCGGCCGGCGACGTGCGCATCCTGCGATCCGGCATGCCTCGCGGCGGGCCGCGCCTGGCGCGCCATCTGTGGCGCATGTGCTTCGCGCTGTTCATCGCGGCCGGATCGTTCTTCTCGATCCGCGAGCGCGTCGCAAGAATCCTCCCGGAGCCATTCACGAGCGGGCCGATGCGCTTGCTTCCGATCCTCCTGATCTTTGGCGCAATGCTCTATTGGTTGTGGAGAGTCCGCCGCCGCACCTTGCCAGTGGTCGTCACTTCCCCTGGATGAACTCCCCGATGTCTCTCGACAGTTGCTCGAGCGAACCCTGGTGGAGGTACATCATGTGCCCCGACGGGTAGTTCCGAATCGTCACCCGAGCCGGGTCGATGCCGCTGTGGTGCATCATGTAGGCATTGGCGAAGTAGGCCGTCGCCAGGTCGTAATAGCCGCTGGCGGTGAACACGCGCAACGCCTCGTTGTCCTTGGTGCCCTGCGCAAGGTCGAAGGTGACGTCGACGAAGCCGGCGAAGGCGCCGGCCGCGTTCTGCCGCCGCTTCCAGCTCTGGTTGGCCTCGCCGTTCTGGGGCAGGTAGGGCTCCTGGATGTCGGCGCCGAGATCATTGCGCAGGTACTGGTTGAAGAGCGAGACGTAGATCGGCCCCGTCTTGGCGTTGAACGGGTCGCTGTTGGGGAACTCCGATGCGTTGTCGAGCTCCTTCTGCGCGTAACGGCTGTCGAGGAAGCCCACCGACATCCCCTCGTCGCGCAGCAGCTCCTTGGCGAAGCGGGGCGCGTAGAGGCGCAGGTCGCTGTTGAGGATGTACTGCTTGGACACGCCCGTGTAGCGGTGCAGCTTGTCCGCGATCTGCCCCTTCTCCGCCGCCGGGAGCGAATCGCCGCGGAAGAGGGCCTGCAGGTACTCACCGGAAGCGAACTGCTCGACCTCGGTGAGCAGCGCCTCCAGGCTCGGCCAGGAATCCGGGAGCTTCTTGTGGTACCACGCCGTCGCGGCGAGCGTCGGCAGGTGCGTGACGTAGGTGAGATCGTTGCCACCGGTGGCGAAGGGCAGGGCGCCCATGTTGATCGCCGGCGCGATGAGGATGACGCCGTTGAGGCCGATGCCCATCTGCCCCTGGAGCCGCGGAACGAGCATCGAGCCGCGGATGCCGCCGTAGCTCTCACCGAGGATGTACTTGGGCGAGTTCCAGCGGTCGTGCGCGGTGAGGAAGGCGCGGATGAAGTTGGCGACGGAGTCGGCGTCCTCGTCGTAGCCCCAGAAGTCGGCGTCCTTCTTGTCGCCGAGCGCGCGGCTGAAGCCGGTGCCGACCGGATCGACCTCGACGAGGTCGGTGAAGCGCAGCAGGCTCGACGGGTTGTCCTTGAGCCGGTAGGGCGGCGCGCCCGGGTCCTGCGCGTCGCTCGGGATGTCGATGCGCTTGGGGCCGACGAAACCGAGGTGCAGCCAGACCGAGGAGGAGCCCGGCCCGCCGTTGAAGAAGAACGTGATCGGCCGGTCCTCCTGCCGCTTCACACCCTCCGCGATGTAGGAGATCGTGAAGAAGCGCGCCGTGGGCTTGCCGTCGCGGTCCTTGAGGTCGATGTCCTCCGCCGTGGCGGTGTAGGGGATGTTCACCCCGTCGGCGGTGAAGCGGTGGTGGGTGACGAACTTGCGGGGCGCGGCTGGCGCCGCCGCGGCCTTTTCCGCGCCCTTGTCGCCCTTGGGGGGATCGTCAGCGCGGACGGGGGCGGTGGTCGAGACGAACAGGGTCAAAAGAATGGCGAGCATCACGTTGCGCATGCACAGGATCTCCCTCTTGGTGAGCCAGATACGCCTGGAACGGACGGAAGTTTCTACGTCTTGGCGCACGGGGTCAAGGAAGGCCTGGTGACCCGGGTCGATCCGATGGCGAACGAAGCTCCGCCGGCGGGAGGAGGGTCCTCCCGCCGTGCGGGGAAACGAGGTGCCGGGACCGGCCGCTCAGAACTGCGACCAGAGGAGCTGGTTCGTGACCTCGTGGTGGAACTGCACCTCGGAGGCCTTGATGAGGGCGCCGAGGGCCTTGGGGCAGCGTTCGGCCTGGGCGAGCTTGATCTCGGCGAACTTGGCGTGCGCCT
>DASUNJ010000282.1:0-8168 GCA_036277235.1 Thermoanaerobaculia bacterium
GCGGAGCCTCTCCCTGCGCACCTACGGCTTCCCGGCGTCCGGCGGCACCTATCAATGGGATTTCCCGGGTCCGACCCTGAAGCTGCGCAAGCCGGCCGCCGTCGGAGGCCAGGGCGACCGCCTGAAGGTGAAGCTGGTCAACGCCCTGCCCGTCGTCTCGGACTCGGTCCACGACTGCAACGCGTGCACCGGTTGCGGCGGCCCGAGCCCGCCCCGCTGCTGCGAATCGCTCGACGCGTTCCCCAACTGCTTCCACGGCAACGACGACACCAACCTGCACTTCCACGGCACGCACGTCTCGCCCCAATCGCCCCAGGACTACGTGCTCGTCGAGCTGCGCCCGCTGGGCTCCTCGTCCCACGGGGACGGTACCCACGTCCGCGGCACCGTGGCCGTGGGCGAGTTCCAGTACAACGTCGATCCGCTGCGCTGGACGCAGCCCGAGGGCACCCACTGGTACCACCCGCACAAGCACGGGTCCGTGGCGCTCCAAGTGGCCAACGGCATGGCCGGCGGCCTTCTGATCGAAGGCCCGTTCGACGACTGGCTGCGCGGCTGGTACCAGACCCGCGGCTTCGTCCTGGCGGAGAAGCTCATGGTCGTGCAGCAGGTGAGCGACCACATCAACCTCTTCGGCGTGCCCTCCGGCGGAGTAACTGTGCCCACGCCGCTGGTCAACGGCCAGGCCAACCCGAAGGTGCGCATGCGCCCCGGGGAGATCCAGCGCTGGCGCTTCGTCGGCGCCACGATGCAGGGCAGCGCCCAGATCGAGCTCGACTTCAACGGACCGGGCAACACGGCGGTGACGGCCCGGCAGCTCGCCATGGACGGCATCCGTTTCGCGCCGGCCAACTACCAGCGCCAGCCGCTGCTGCCGATGTCGCTGGAGTTCCGGCTGTCGCCCGGCAACCGGGCCGACTTCCTGGTGCAGGCGCCTTCCGCGCCGGGGACCTACGCGGTGACCTGGGACGTGTTCGGGCAGGTGGAGCCGGCCGAGCAGGCGGCGCGCGTGAAAGACCTGCTGGAGTTCCTGGCGCCTGGATCGGCCGAGCCCGAGCTCGTCACCATCGAGGTCGTGCCCTGCACCTCAGATCCGTGCGACCCCATGCCCTACCCCGCGCCGCCGGAGTGGCCGGCCCTGCCCTCCTATCTTCAGGACATCACGCAGGTGAACAGCGCGCGCACGCTCCGCTTCGAGCTCAAGGACCCGACCAACGGCCACGACGTGAACCCCGGCTTCATGCCCAGCAAGTTCTACATCAACCTCCAGCCGGGCGAGCTGCGGCAGTACAACCCGGCCTGTGTCGACATCACCGCCAGGCTGGGCACGGCCGAGGAATGGACCATCCTCAACACCACGAACGCGGACCCGTTCCACGTTTTCCACATCCACACCAACCCGTTCCAGGTGATTCAGAACGGCGGCGCGCCCCTGACGCCTCCCTGGGTCTGGCAGGACAGCATCACCCTGCCCGCGAACATGCCCCTGGGGAGGGCCAAGGTGGTGAAGATGCGCACGAAGTTCGAAGAGCTCACCGGCGAGTACGTGCTGCACTGCCACTTCCTGGGCCACGAGGACCGCGGCATGATGCTCGGCGTCCAGACCGTCTGCCCGACCCCGCCGCCGAACCTGTACTTCGGCAAGCCCAACCCGGCCGGGCCGGAGTGCGTGGCGGGCAACTACATCCCCGCGGCGCCGCAATGCCCGGTGATTTCGACCCCATGACCTGGGACGCCATGAGAGATCGTGCCGGCTCCCTCTGAGGCCGCCTCCCTGCGCGGCGTGGGCGTGCGCTTCTCCCACTCCGCGCCTGCTCTGGAGGAGGTCGATCTCGATCTGCAACCGGGCCTGACGGCCGTGGTGGGGCCCAACGGCGCGGGCAAGACCACGCTCCTGCGCGTCCTTGCCGGGCTCCTCGTGCCGGACGCGGGGACGGTGGAGATCCCCGGCGACAAACGCCTCCGCGGCTACATCCCGCAGGACCTCGCGCTCGATCCCGAGATGACCGGCCGCGAGACGCTCTGGCTGCTCGCGGCGCTCCACGGCGTGCCGAGGAGGGAGCGGGCCGAGCGCGTCGCCGGTCTCGCCGCGGCATTCGGCATCGCGGAGCACCTGCCGCGGCCCGTGGCCGTCTGGTCGGGAGGGCTGAAGCGGCGGCTTCACCTGGCCGCGGGGATGATTCACGATCCCGACCTGCTGCTGCTGGATGAGCCGACGGCGGGGCTCGACGTCGAGAGGTCCGGTTTCCTCTGGACGGAGCTGAAGCGCCGGGCCTCCGCGGGCCGCGCCGTGGTGGTCGTGACGCACGACCTCGACGCGGCCGAGCGCCACGCCGACCGCGCCGTGGTCCTGCACCGCGGACGGATCGCGGCCTCCGGCCCGCCACGCGGCCCGGAGGATCGCGGCCTGGAAGAGCTCTACCGCAACGTCACCGGGGAGGACCCCTGGTGATCGACGCGATGCGCGCCGTCGCCTGGCGCACCTGGACGGTCACCTGGCGCCGGCCGGTGCTCCTGACCTTCTCGCTGGGCCAGCCGCTGGTCTGGATGCTTTTCTTCGGCTTCCTCTTCGAAAGGTTTACCTTGGCGGGGGCCCGCTACCTGGACTTCCTCGCCCCGGGCGTGAGCGTGATGACCGTGCTCTTCGGAGCCTCGCAATCGGGGATCGGCTGGATCCGCGACCTCAACACCGGCTTCCTGCCGCGCATGTTGAGCACGCCGGCCCCGCCCTTCGCGATCCTGGCGGGCAAGGTGCTGGCGGACGCGGTGAGGCTCCTGGTCCAGGCCGCGGCCGTGCTGCTGCTGGCGCTGCTCCTGGGTGCGCGCCTGCACCCCGCTCCCGCGGCGCTGCTCGCCGGCCTGATCTGTGTGGTCCTGTTCGCCGTAGCGTTCTCCTGCCTCTCGGCGGCGTTCGCCCTGCAAGTGCGGGCGCAGGAGGCCATGGCCACCTTCGTCCACCTGGTCAACATGCCGCTGCTCTTCACGAGCACGGCGCTCGTGCCGAGGGCACAGATGCCCGGCTGGCTCGCGGCGGTCTCCCGCTTCAACCCCTTGACGCTCACGGTGGACGCCTGGCGAGGAGCGCTGCTCCACGGCGAGATGCCCGCGCTCCGGAGCCTGCTCCTCCTCGCCGCGCTGGCCGCCGTGCTCTTCCTCTACGCGCTGACCCGGATGCGGGCGGCGGCGCGGCGGTATTGACGAGCGAGCAGGGCGCAATTTTTTCCCTGCTCCCTGCACTATGTCCGTAGCAGACCAGACGGAGGAGACCTTATGCCCGAGATGGATTGGCAGTCCAAGCCCCTGAGCGCGGAGTGGAGGGAGGCCGAGAGCAAGCTCTGGCTCGCGCGACGCTCCCCGGCGGTCCTGGAGAGCGCCGAGGCCAGCGAGATCAACCTGGCCACCGGCTCGCCGCCCTTCCCGGTCCATCGAACAGTCAAGGAGGCCATCGATGCCCGGGTGCAGAAGCTCGTCCACCTGGGGTACCCGCCCGCGAACGGCGACGAGGCCCTGCGCGAGGCCATCGCCGAGTTCGACCGCGAGCACCTCGGGGCGACCTACGAAGCCGGCGACGTAGTCATCACCTACGGCGCCATGCAGGCCCTCTCGGACGTCGTCGGCTCCCTGGCCGCGCCCGGAGACGAGGTGCTCCTGCCGACCCCGTACTGGTTCCAGTTCCCGTCCATCGTGGAGCTCAACAGGGCCCTGCCCAGGAACATCACCACCTTTCCCGGGAACAATTTCAAGCTCACGCCGAAGCTCCTCCAGGAGGCCATCACGCCGCGCAGCCGCGTGCTGATCCTCACGAACCCGAACAACCCCACGGGCGCCGTCTACAGCCGCGACGAGCTGGCGGACCTGGTGGAGATCCTGAAGATCCACTCGCAGCTCGTCGTCGTCTCGGACGAGGTCTACAACCTCCTGTTCCCCGGAACCTCCGGCCATGAGGCCGCGCCGAGCCTGTGCAGCTTCGGCGACATCGCCGAGCGGGTGATCGTCGTCAACAGCTTCGCCAAGAACTTCGCGATGTCGGGCCTGCGGGTCGGGTACGCCGCCTCCAAGGATGCGGTGCGGAGAACCCTGATCACCCAGCGGCAGGAGTTCACGTCCCTGGGGGTCAACCTCTACCTTCAGGCGGGCGCCCTCGCGGCCCTGCGGGCTACGGGCGAGATCGTCGGCGGGATGATCAACGGCGCGCTGGTGGAGAGGCGGAAGAAGGCGGGCGAGCTCCTGGCCGCGGTGCCGCGCTTCCGTTTCATTCCGCCGCAGGCCGCCTACTACTACTGGGTCGACGTCAGCGGCTGGTTCGGCTGCCGCTACGTCGACGGCAGGGGGGACGAGAAGGTCATCCGGGACGACAGGGACCTGTCTACCTACCTGAAGCTGAAGATCGCCGGGCTTCCTCCCGGGGTGTCGGTGGTCAACGGCACCGGCTGCGGCATGCCGGGCTACTTCCGGCTCACCTATGCCGTGGCCGAGGAGGACTTCGCCGAAGGCGTGAAGAGGATCCGGCAGCGCCTGGATCTCTTGCAGTGCGGCTGAAGCCCCCGGCCATCCGTAATACAATGCTTAGATACTCCTGCCTGGTGGAGGGGTGAGATGGGAACCGCGGACGTGGCTGTGGATGCAAAGGACCGGATCGTGTCCTGGAGTCCGGCCGCGGAAGCCCTGTTCGGCCACGCCGCCTCCACCGCGCTCGGAGCGCGCCTTCAGGATCTGCTGGATGGCCGCGACCTCTTCGGCAACCGCGTCTGCCGCGACGCCTGCTGGCTGCGCGAGGCCCTCGGAGCGGGCGAGGCCGTGCGGCGCTACGAGCTCGACACCCGGCACGCCGAAGGACATCGCCTGCGCGTCGTCGTCGACGTGCAGGCCTCCGCCGGGAGATCGCACGGCTGGACCTACCGTTTCCAGCCCGACCGCCGCGCCAACCGGCGCCGCGCTCCAACTCCCCCTCCCGTGGAGAGCCGCCCGCCCGAACCGGCTTTCGTCCTCACGCAACGCGAGCTCGACGCGCTTCGCCTCCTCGCCCGCGGGGCCGGCACCGTCGAGATGGCGCGCGAGATGGGGATCACCGGCACCACCGTGCGCAACCACGTCCAGCACCTGCTTGAAAAGCTGGGTGCGCATAACCGGCTGCAGGCCGTATCCGTAGCTCACCGTTACGGCTTGGTCTGAATATGCCCACATCTAAATAAAAACCTTTCTGATTCGCCCGCATCAAACGATTGATGAAGCGGAAGGATGGCTTTCCTCCGCTGGATGTTTCATTCTGGGAAATCTGAAACATTTTGCCAGGTTGCTGCACATCCAGGTTGAAAGGAGAGAACCATCATGTCTTTATCCAAGAGCAAGATTCTCGGGGCGATGCTCGGGATCGGCCTGGCCGCGTGCCTGGCGATGCCCGGGCGGGCTGACGCCACCGATGTGACCCCCATCTTCGTCGCCGGCAACCCGTCGTGCACCGCGCTCGGCTTCGCCTTCGGATTCAAGGTCGATCCGCCGAACGCGGGGACCTACTCGATCGACGGAATCAACACCGTCACCGTCACCACCGACGGCGTCTTCTTCGACTGGAGCTCGACGCTCGGAATGGATGCCGTGATCTCCAAGGGCGGTCCGAACGCGAACGTCTACGTCTACAATCCCGAGCGCACGTCCGACACCGGATTGCACTCGCCGATCAATCCCAACAACGGAAACCCTTTCGGTCTGAGCCATATTGAATTCTGTTTCGACTACGAAGTGTCGGTGAGCAAGACCGCTCAGACCTCGTTCACCCGCACTTGGCAGTGGAGCATCGACAAGTCGGTAAACCCGGCCAACTGGCAGCTCTTCACGGGTGACAGCGGGACCTCGCAGTACACCGTCGCGGTCCAGCGCACCGGCTTCACGGACAGCGGATGGGCCGTTTCCGGGACGATCCAGATCCACAACCCGGCTCCCATGACCGCGACGATCTCCTCGGTGACCGACATCGTCTCGGCAGGCATCCCGGCTGCCGTCAACTGCGGCGTCTCGTTCCCATACGCCCTCGGCAGCAACCAGACGCTGCAGTGCATCTATCAGACCGCGTTGCCCAACGGCGCCAGCCGCACCAACACCGCGACGGCGGCCACGACCGGGACGGTGGGCGGAGGCTCCGGAAGCGCCGCCGTGGCATTCGGCAACCCCACTACGCAGGTCAACGCGACGATCCACGTGTCCGACACGAACGGCTCCTCCTGGGAGTTCAACAACAGCGGCTCCGTCAGTTACACCAGGACGTTCACCTGCGGCAGCAGCGGGGTCCATGGCAACACGGCCACGATCGTGGAGACGGGGCAGAGCGACAGCGCCTCGGTCTCTCTCCAGTGTTACGCCCTCGCCGTGAGCAAGGACGCCCGCACCTCCCTCGACCGCACCTGGGAATGGACGATCGTCAAGACCGCGAACCAGCAGGAGATCACGCTCTCGCCGGGCCAGCAGCTCTTGGTGAATTACAAGGTCGACCTGAGCGCAACCTCCTTCGACGACGGCTGGTCCGTGCACGGCACCATCCACGTCCAGAACCCGCATCCGACGCGGTCGGCCCAGCTTTTCGGCGTGGCCGATTCGGTGGGCGGCATCCCCGCCGTCGTCAACTGCGGCGTGGCCTTCCCGTACCAGCTCGCCGCGGGCGGCGACCTGAGCTGCTCGTACTCCGCCGACCTGCCGAGCGCGGCTACCCGCACCAACACGGCCACGGCCACGCGCCAGGCCTTCAACTATGCGCCGGACGGCACCGCGACCGCCGCGGGCACAACGGACGCTTCGGGCACGGCCGCGGTCGACTTCGCCGGGGCCGGCGTCAGCTCCTTCGACGAGTGCGTGGACGTGACCGACTCCCTGCAAGGGGCGCTGGGCGAGGTCTGCGCCGCCGACGCGCCGAAGAGCCTGACCTACAGCCGCAACGTGGGACCGTTCACGGCTCCCGACCAGTGCGGCGACCAGACTGTAAATAACACGGCCTCCTTCGTGGCCAACGACACCGGCGCCGAGGGCGAGGACTCGTGGGACGTGCTCGTCCACGTGGTCTGCGACACGGGCTGCACGCTGACGCCGGGCTACTGGAAGACTCACTCCCGCAAGGGGCCGGCGCCGTACGACAACACCTGGGCGCTCCTTGGTCCGGCGCAGGAGAACACGGTCTTCTTCCTGAGCGGCAAGACGTACTACCAGGCGCTCTGGGAGGCTCCGAAGGGCAATGCCTACTACATCCTGGCTCACGCCTGGATCGCCACGACGCTCAACGGGCTCAACGGCGCCACGATGCCCGCCGAGGTGCAGGCGGCCTGGCTGGAGGCCAAGGCTCTCTTCCAGACCAAGACACCCGCGCAGATCGCGGCGCAGAAGGGCACCCAGCAGCCGCGCAAGCGGTTCCTGGAGCTCGCCGGGCTGCTCGACATGTACAACAACGGGCTCCTGGGTCCGGGGCACTGCTCCGAGTAGTCCTCGGGGCCAGGTTGCTGCGATAGCAGGAGGGGGCGCAAGCTCCCTCCTGCGTTTTATTGATCCCATCCCCCCTCTCCCCGGAGCACTACCCCAGGCGAAACGCGCGCGTGTGACGGCTCGGTGGCGGGTGCCTGGGCGCGAAGGCCGGGGGCGGGGATCAGGAGGCCGAGGACGACGAGGGCGAAGCCGGGGCCGGGAGCTCTCAGGCGATGACCCTTCTCCGAAGTGACGGAGACCCAGTCGATCGCGACGGGGACCGCGATCCGTGCGGCAGGGGCACGGGCCCGCGCCTCGGAGACCCGGGTTCCTGCCGCGGAAACCCCGGTCAGCGCCTCGGATGCACGCGTCCCTGACCCTGCGACGCCTGTCCCCGGAATCGGAGTCGCGGTCTTTGCCTCGGAGACGCGGGTCCGCGCCCTGCAGGCCGCTGCCCCTGCCTCAGAGACCCGGGTATGCGCCTCGCTGGCCGCGGTACGCGTCTCGGAAATCCGGGTACCTGCGACGAAAACTCCTGCCCCTGCCTCAGGGGCAGGGGTTTCTGAGACAGGGACCGGGATTTCTACGGTGCGGTCCGCTGCCCCTATCTCAGGGGCAGGGATTTCCATGGTGCATACCTCGGTCCGCAGCTCAGGGACAAGCGGCTGCGCGATGAAATCCGCTGCCTCTGCCGGCTAAATTGCGGTCACCGCTGTCTCGAGCCA
>DASUNJ010000283.1:0-2212 GCA_036277235.1 Thermoanaerobaculia bacterium
CCTGTTGATCCCCGTCATCATGCGGTCTCGAGGACCTTGGAAACGGCGGTGGCGTAGCGCTGCCAGGTGGAGACCTCCAACTGGAGCTGCTTCCGTCCGTCGTCGGTGAGGCAGTAGAACTTGGCCTTGCGGTTGTTCTCGGAGACGCCCCACTCGGACTCGATCCACCTCTTGCTCTCCAGGCGATGGAGCGCCTGGTAGAGCGCGGCATCCTCGAGGCCCAGGGCACCTTCGCTGCGCTGGCGGATGGTGCGCGAGATGTCGTAGCCGTGCATCGGCCCCCAGGAGAGCGTCTTCAGGATCAGGACCGCGACGGTTCCGTGCATCAGGTCGAGAGAGGTACGTGCCATGACTTGAGCTTCTCCCCTAACAGTGTGAGGGGAAGGATGCGGGAGGCCGGCGGCGCTTGTCAAGCCCCCTCATCACGTGAGGGGAAGATTGGCGTTAGGATTCGTCTCATGTACAACCGCCGAGAGTTGATGGGTGCCGCTGCGATCGGGGCCGCCGCGGTGCTCAATCCGTTCCGGTCCCGAGCGGCGTTGGCCGCGGTCGCCGACTTGTCCCCGCAGGACGAGCGCTTCTGGTTCGAGGTCCAGCAGGCGTTCACGGTCGATCGAAGCGTCGTCAACCTGAACAACGGAGGGGTGAGCCCGTCGCCCGCGATCGTCCAGGAGGCCATGAAGCGCCACCTGGACTACTCGAACACGGCGCCGCCGCCCTACGCGCTCTGGCAGATCCTCGAGCCGCAGAAGGAGGGGACGCGCAAGCGTCTGGGCCGGGCCTTCGGCTGCGATCCGGAGGAGATCGCCATCACCCGCAACGCCTCCGAGGGCCTGCAGATCTGCCAGTTCGGCTTCGAACTGCAGCGCGGGGACGAGGTCCTGACCACCACCCAGGACTATCCGCGGATGCTTGCCACCTTCGACCAGCGAGCGCGGCGGGAAGGGATTGTGGTGAAGAAGATCTCGATCCCGGTTCCGGCGGAGGAGCCTGACGAGGTCGTGGAGCTCTATCGCAAGGCGATCACGCCGAAGACGAAGCTGATCCTGGTCAGCCACATGATCAACCTGACCGGGCAGATCCTCCCCGTGAGGCAGCTCGTGGAGCTGGGCCGGGAGCGGCGCATCCCCGTGATCGTGGACGGCGCCCACACCTTCGCGCACTTCGAATTCGACCAGGCGGATCTCGGCTGCGACTACTACGCGACCAGCCTCCACAAGTGGCTCTTCGCCCCGCACGGCACCGGCATGCTCTACGTCCGCAAGGACAAGATCCGCGGCCTCTGGCCCCTCATGGCCGCGCCGGGGGAAATGGACGCCGACATCCGCAAGTACGAGGAGATCGGCACGCACCCGGCAGCCAACCACCTGGCGATCGCCGAGGCCCTGACCTTCCACGAAGGGATCGGCCCGAAGCCCAAGGAAGAGCGCCTCCGCTCTCTGCGCGACCGCTGGGCGAACCGCCTGCTCGAGCACGGAGGGATCAAGCTCCACACGAGCCTGAAGCCCGGGCTCTCCTGCGGGATCGGAACGGTCCAGATCCCCGGAGTGGAGACCGCCAAGCTCGCCCAGCATCTCTGGGACAAACACCGCATCCTCGTGACCCCGATCGTCCATCCCGAGTTCGAAGGGCTGCGGGTGACCCCCAGCGTCTATACGACCCTGGAGGAGATCGACCGCTTCTGCGAGGTCATGGAGCAGGTCATAGAGAAGGGGCTGCCATCGTGAGGGTCCTTTCCGTCCTTTCTGTCCTTTTCGTCCTTTCCGGCTGCGCGACCGCACCGCAGCGCCGGATCATCGCCACCGACAACGCGCCCAAGGCGCTGGCCGTCTACTCCCAAGGAGTTCAAGTAGGAAACGCCCTCTACCTCGCCGGCCAGATCGGGCTCGACCCGGCCACCCGAAAGCTGGTCGAAGGGGGAGTGCAAGCCGAGACCCGCCGGGCGATCGAAAACTGCCGGGCCGTCCTGGAAGCGGCCGGCTACTCGCTGAAGGACGTGGTGCAGGTCCAGGTCTTCCTGGTGAGCATCGACGACTACCAGGCCATGAACCAGGTTTACGCCACCTACTTCCAGGAGAACCCGCCCGCCCGAGCGGCCCTGGCCGTCGCGGCGCTGCCGGGCGGAGCGCAGGTGGAGATCCTCATGACGGCGGTGAAGGGGAGGTAGATGCCTGATCGTCTGGTTGTCACCGACGAAGGCCCCGTCCGCATC
>DASUNJ010000284.1:0-2108 GCA_036277235.1 Thermoanaerobaculia bacterium
CCTGTTCGCGCCGCCGGAGCTGGAGCTCCTCCCCTACCGCACGCTGGCCGAGCGGCGGGCGGCCTTCCCAGGCGCCGACGCCTTCCGCCTGGAAGGGGTGCCGCGAGCCCTCATGCAGGTGCGCGGCTGCGGGCCGGACGAGGCCAAGGCGGCGGTCGAGGAGCTCGCCGCGCACGGCACGACCACGGCGGGCTTCTACCGCCTCCTCCAGGACGAGATCGGCGACCGGCTGCTGGTCGACAAGACCCCCTCCTACACCTTCCACGCCGGCGTGCTGCGGCGGGCGGAGCGGATCTTCGACCGGCCGCTCTACGTCCACCTGATCCGCCACCCGCACGGCATGATCCAATCCTTCGAGGAGGCGAAGCTCGACCACATCTTCCTGCGCGGCATGCACCCCTTCGCACGGCGCGAGCTGGCCGAGCTGCTCTGGGTGATCGGCCACCAGAACGCCATGGAGGTGCTGCGCGAGGTGCCCGCCGAGCGCCAGATCTGGATCCGCTTCGAGGACCTGGTGCGCGAGCCCGAGGCGACGCTGCGCGCCCTCTGCGGCTTCCTGGGCGTCGCGTACCACCCGGCGATGGCGCGTCCCTACGAGGACGGCGCAGCGCGCATGACCGACGGCCTGCACGCCGCGTCGCGCATGCTGGGCGACGTCAAGTTCCACCGCCACGCCGGGATCGACCCCGGGGTGGCCGACCGCTGGCGCGATTCCGTCGCCGAGGACTTCCTGGGAGACGTCACCCGCGAGACCGCGGTGGCGCTCGGGCTTCCGCTGGAGCCGCCACGGCGGCGCGTACCCCAGGGGGAGGCGGACGCCTGGGAGCGCATCCCGCGGCTGCCGCGCGAGCCGGGCCGGCCGCTCCCCCTCTCCTTCACCCAGGAGAGGCTCTGGTTCCTGCACCAGCTCGACCCGGGCTCGAGCGCCTACAACGTCCCGGCGGCGCTCCGCCTCACCGGCTCTCTCGACCGGCTGGCGCTGGCACGGAGCCTGCGCGAGATCGCGCGGCGGCACGAGGCGCTGCGCACCCGCTTCGCGGTGCTCGACGGTCGCCCCGGACAGGTCGTGGAGCCGGAGGTCCGATTGGATCTCCCGCTCGTCGACCTCTCGGCCCTGGGGCCGGCAGCCCGCGAGGCCGAGGCCCTGCGCCTGGCCGCCGCCGAGGCCGCCGCGCCATTCGACCTCGAGCGGGGGCCGGTAGCTCGGGCCACGCTGCTCCGTCTGGACCGCGACGACCACGCCGCGCTCCTCACCCTGCACCACATCGCCGCTGATGGCTGGTCGCTGGGGATCGCTGTCCGCGAGCTGGCGGCTCTCTACGGCGCCTTCCAGCGCGGCGAGCCGTCGCCGCTGTCCGAGCCGGAGATCCAGTACGCGCACTTCGCCGCCTGGCAACGGCGCTGGCTCTCCGGCGAGCGGCTGGAGCGGCTCCTCGCCGGCTGGCGGCAGCGGCTCGCCGACGCGCCCGCGGCCCTCGACCTGCCCACCGACCGGCCACGCCCCGCGATCCAGACCTTCCGCGGTGGCAGCGTCGGGTTCCGCCTCGGCGCTGAGGCTGCCGCGGCGCTGCGGGGGGGAAACGACCTGAACGCCACGCCGTTCATGGTGCTGCTGGCCGCGTTCCAGACCCTGCTCTACCGTCACAGCGGCCAGGACGACTTGGTGGTCGGGAGCCCCACCGCGGGGAGGATCCGGCGCGAGCTCGAGGGGTTGATCGGGGCCTTCATCAACACCCTGCCGCTGCGCGGCGACCTGGCGGGTGATCCAACCTGGCGTCAGCTGCTGGCCCGCACCCGCGAGACGGCCGTCGCGTCCTACGCCCTGCAGGACCTGCCGTTCGAGAAGCTCGTCGAGGAGCTGCAGCCGCCGCGCGACCTCGCCCGGCCGCCGCTGTTCCAGGTCCTCCTGGCGCAGCAGAACCCGCGGGCGGGCGATCTCGCCATGCAGGGCCTGACCCTCTCCCCTCTCGGCCAGGAGCCGGTCACCGCCAAGCTCGAGCTGGTGCTCACCTTCGCCGACGAGATGGCGGTCGGCCATCTGGAATACAACGCCGACCTCTTCGACCGGTCGACCGCGGAGCGCATGCTGGGCCACCTGGAGGTCCTGC
>DASUNJ010000285.1:0-2542 GCA_036277235.1 Thermoanaerobaculia bacterium
TCCTTGCCCTCTTTCTTTTACCCCGGCCAGATACCCACTTGTTGTTCCCAGGTCCACGTATTACCATGCGACCCTACCTCAGAACCATCAGGAGAACAGCGATGCGAAGCGCGATTTTGGCGATGATCCTGGCAACGGCTCTCGTGAGCGGAGATCTCCGTGCAGCGACTCTGCCGGCAGATGTCGGACCGGGCCGCATCGCCTGGTTCGACATCACCACGACCAGCATGTCGCAGTCCAAGGATTTCTACGGGAAGCTCTTCGATTGGAAATTTACCGCGGTCCAGGGCACGGATCAGGCGGCGGAGATCATCGCGGGCAGCACGGCGATCGGGACACTCCGCTCTGCGGACGGCCAGATCACCCCGTTCAACGGCGTGGTCTATGTCCAGGTGACCGACATCCAGGCCAGTTGCAAGAAAGCGAAGGAGCTGGGGGGAACCGTCCCGCCTGGGTTCCCCTTCAACCTGCCGGACGGCATCGGAGCCATCGCCGTGGTCGTCGATCCCGCCGGCCACCCGATTGGCCTCTACTCGAGGACCCCGCTCCCGCCGGCGCCCTCCCCGGCCAAATGAGGATTCCGTAGCCCGAGAGCCTGCACGATCTTCGCTGTCGTGATGATCTGTCCGACGTGACGCTGCGTGTGCTCGGCGGTATGGACGAGCAGTCCCAGCACGTTCGAAGGGAGCTGCAGACGGCCGACTCCCCGAGGTTCGAGCAGCGTCGATTCCGGAGTCGCGCGGAGCTGCGCGAGGGCTCGGTCGACCTGCCGCTCGAAATCCAGCACGAGCGCGCCTGCTTCCTCCGGCGGGGAGCCCGGCTCCGACTCGCCCGCCAGGAAGGCTCTCTGCTCCGTCGAGAGCGCCTCGCCGCGAGCATAGGTGAAGAGTCGATCGAGGCTTCCCGTGGCATGGCGGACGTGAAAGCCCACCGAGGGAGCCCCGCCGGGCCTGGCCCAGAGGTAAGCCGCCGGAAGCGGGTCGACGGTCCGGCGCACATCCTCCACAGCTTGGAGAAGGGCATGCGCGACGGGCTGCAGGAGAGGGGAAATACCTGGAACAGGGCCGCGGAGCCAGACTTCGGGAGGAGCGGAGCCTTCCATGGCCGGATCCTACTACGCGGTCTCGGACGGATAATGGGTCCCTGATGTCAATCCTGGATGGCGACGATCGGGTCGCCGCTCGCCTGCGCCGCTTCGGGCCGCTCGGAATCCTGGCGATTCTCGTCATCCTCGCGGCCAATCTGGTGGTTGCACCCCTCGGCGCCATTCTGGTGCTGGTGTGGGCCCGGCGGTCGCGCACGCCTTGGCGCGAGATCGGCTACGTGCGGCCCGCCAGTTGGGCCGGTACCGTGGCCATCGGTATCGCTTTCGGCATTGCGTTCAAGCTTCTGATGAAGGCGGTCGTAATGCCGCTTCTCGGCGCCGATCCGATCAATCAGGCTTACCACTACCTCGCAGGAAACACGGCCGCGCTCCCAGGCATGCTGGTCGCTGTGATTGTCGTCGCGGGCTTTGGAGAGGAGACCGTATATCGGGGGTATCTATTCGAACGCTTCGGCAAGCTTTTCGGATCTGGCGTGGGCGCCAAGACAGCGATCGTGCTGCTCACAGCCGTTTGGTTTGGATTGCTCCACTACCCTGAACAAGGGCTCGCCGGCGTCGAACAGGCCACGATCTTTGGGCTTGTGTTCGGAACGATCTTCGCGGTCACGGGCCGGATCTGGATGCTGATGATCGCGCACGCCGCGTTCGACGTGACCGCGGTCCTCATCATCTACTGGGATCTTGAAGTGTACGTGGCCCATCTCGTCTTCGATGGGCCAGGGGCGGCACCATAGCGCCGCCCCTGCTCTTCGGATGCCGCGTCAGGGAACGGAGGCCTCGATCTCCACCGTTATGTCGTTCTGGCCGGCGAAACCGCCGTTTGCCCCAACGACGAGAAGCAGCGCCCATCTGACGATCTCTGAGCCCAGCCCCTCCTTGGCCGCTTCAATAGCCAAGCGCAGAGCCACGTTGATGTCCCCATTGTCCGCAGTGCCTGAGTATCGTGCCATTCCGATTGACCTCCCCTTTGCGTTGTTGTTGTCACGGATTTAAACCCGCTTCAGACGCTTCTGTCAACGGTTGGTCTGCTGAGTCTGTATACTCGGTGGATGCAGAACCGTGGGATGGTCGTCGCTGGAGGCGTGAGCTTCATTGTGGCAGCGCTCGCGTTCGTGCTGGTCTTCTCCTACCTGGCCGCGAACTTCGACTATCCCGACATCCTCGAGGGCGGCGCGTCCGATGTGCTTCCCCGTCTGCACGCAGGCGGGACAGGCATGAGGGCGGTTTGGGCGATTTACGCTTTCCTTCCCCTGCTGCTGATACCCGGTGCGGTAGGGACCTTCTTCGCCTGTCCCTCGAGCCGAGGACGGATGACCCTCGCTCTCGTGCTGGCTACTCTTGCGGCGTTCAGCATGTGCCTCGGTTTGATGCGCTGGCCGAGCATTCACTGGGCGCTGGCGGAGGTTTACTCGTACGAGTACGGAGCGGCTGAGACGA
>DASUNJ010000286.1:0-2349 GCA_036277235.1 Thermoanaerobaculia bacterium
GGCCATGAACACGCCCTCGCGCGCGCGCTCCTCGGGGTCCATCTCCAAGAGGTCCTTGCCGTCGAAGATCACTTCGCCCGCGGTGACCTCGTAGGCTTCCTGGCCGGCGAGAACGCGCGCCAGGGTGCTCTTGCCCGAGCCGTTCGGGCCCATGATGGCGTGCACTGCGCCGGTGGGCACCTCGAGGTCGATCCCGCGCAGGATCTCGTTGCCCTCGACGGAAACGTGCAGGTTCTTGATCTGAAGCATCAGCCGACACTCCCTTCCAGGTTGACCGCGAGGAGCTTCTGGGCCTCGACGGCGAACTCCATGGGCAGCTCGCGGAAGACCTCTTTGCAGAAGCCGTTGACGATCATCGAGACGGCGTCTTCCGTCGAAATCCCCCGCTGGTTGCAGTAGAAAATCTGGTCCTCGCCGATCTTGGACGTCGTGGCCTCGTGCTCCATCTGGGCCGTCGGGTTCTGCACGTCGATGTACGGGAACGTGTGCGCGCCGCAATCCTGCCCGATCAGCATGGAATCGCACTGCGAGTAGTTGCGCGCGCCGTCCGCTCCCTTGAGGATCCTCACCGAGCCGCGGTACGTGTTCTGCCCGTGGCCGGCCGAGATGCCCTTGGAGACGATGTTGCTCTTCGTGTTCTTGCCGATGTGGATCATCTTCGTCCCGGTGTCGGCCTGCTGCCAGCCCTTGGTGAGGGCGACGGAGTAGAACTCGCCGATCGAATCGTCGCCCTTGAGGATGACGCTCGGATACTTCCAGGTGATGGCCGAGCCGGTCTCCACCTGGGTCCACGAGATCTTCGAGGCGCGCCCCTCGCACTTGCCGCGCTTGGTGACGAAGTTGTAGATGCCGCCCTTGCCGTTCTCGTCGCCCGGATACCAGTTCTGAACGGTCGAATACTTGATCGTCGCGTTGTCGAGCGCCACCAGCTCGACCACGGCGGCGTGGAGCTGGTTCTCGTCGCGCATGGGCGCCGTGCACCCTTCGAGGTAGGAGACGTGCGCTCCCTCGTCGGCGATGATCAGCGTGCGCTCGAACTGGCCCGAGTTCTTGGCGTTGATCCGGAAGTAGGTCGACAGCTCCATGGGGCAACGCACGCCCTTGGGGATGTAGACGAACGAGCCGTCCGAGAACACCGCCGAGTTGAGCGTGGCGAAGAAGTTGTCCGTGTACGGGACCACCGAGCCGACGTACTTCCTGACCAGCTCGGGATGCTCCCGCACCGCCTCGGAGAACGAGCAGAAGATGATCCCCATCTCGGCCAGCTTCGCCTTGAAGGTGGTGGCCACGGAGACGCTGTCGAAGACCGCGTCGACCGCGATGTTGGAGACACCGGCGAGGATCTCGCGCTCGTGCAGCGGGATGCCGAGCTTCTCGTACGTCTTGAGAATTTCGGGATCGACCTCGGCGAGGCTCTTCGGGCCGGCCTTGGGCGCCGCGAAGTAGATGATCGATTGGTAGTCGATCGGCTTGTAGTGGATGTTCGCCCAGCGCGGCTCCTCCATGGTGAGCCAGTGCCGGTAGGCGCGCAGGCGCCAATCGAGGAGCCACTCGGGCTCGCCCTTCTTGGCGGAGATGAAGCGCACGACGTCCTCGTTGAGGCCCGGCGGCAGGTTGTCCTGCTCGATATCGGTCACGAAGCCGAACTTGTAGTCCTGCGTCGCAAACTGCTCAATGGTGCTGGTTGAATCCTGCATGTTTTTTCCCTCAGATCTGACGGAGCTGTGCTCCAAAGTGCCGGCCGTCGCCGATGGTGACCAGCTTCTGGACTCCCGGCAGCGGATGGGTCATCTCGGCCAGGGTGATCCCCTCCAGGGCTCCCCGGACCGCGGCGTTGATGCGCTGCCAGTTGCTGCGCACGGGGCAGAGCTGCTCGTGGGAGCAGTCGCTGCCGTCGTCGATGCACTCGGTGATGGCGATCGGCCCTTCCAGGGACGCGATGATCTCCGCCATCGTGATCTCGCCCGGCGGGCGGGTCAGGCTGTAGCCCCCCTTGACCCCACGGTGGGACAGCAGCAGCCCCTCGCGCACGAGGAGCTTCAGGATCTTGCTCACCATGGGCAGCGGAAGCTGCGTCTCGGCAGCCAGCTCGGGAGCGTTGACCTGCCGCTCCGGCTGCGCCGCCAGATGCGTCAGGAGGACGATTCCATAGTCTGTCTGCTTGGTGATTCGGATCATTCAGTTGCCCTCACCGGATGAAACAGTACCGGATCGGTCCTGATTCCACCGCAGATGGGTGGGAAAGTCAAGAGAGGCTCTCACCCTCCGGTGCTTGCAGCCCGGTGAGCCCCGGCCCCGGTAGGCCGATTCGCAGCATCTGGAGGGCCGGCGGGATCCGAGCGAGGCAGA
>DASUNJ010000287.1:0-5726 GCA_036277235.1 Thermoanaerobaculia bacterium
ACCTTGCCCGGCTCCGAGCGTGAGGATCTCGGCCCCTTCTTCCTCGAATCGGTCACAAGCCGGACGAGCAACAGGCGGGAGGCAGTGCTCGCCGCGCCGGCCGCCGCGGATCTCAAGAAGCGCAAATACGCCGTCGCAACGCTGTCCATCCCCATGCGCTCGGTGATCAATCCGATCGCGCCTCCCGGTTTCGAGTTCGCCGTCATCGACGGCGAGGGCGCGGTCCTCTTTCATTCCAATTCGGACCGCAACGGGGTCGAGAATTTCTTCACCGAGACCGACGACGACCAGCGGCTGCGCTCGGCGGTCTTCGCCCGGCGCAGCGAAGAGATGAGCATCCGCTACTTCGGCAACGACTACATGGCGGTGGTGCAGCCGGTTGGAAAGCTGCCGTTGACGGTGGTGGCGATGCGCGACGCGGAGCAGTTGCAGGCTCTCAACATGGAGTGGGTGGTGACCACGGTTCTCTTCCTCCTCCTCTGCTCCAGCCCCTTCGTCGTGGTGCTGCTCGCCAGCGTGGTCACGCGGCCCGGATACCGCGCGCCCTGGATCTGGCCCGATCCCGGCCGCGCCGGCGATTACATGAACCTCGCCGCCCTGCTGGCGATGTACTGTCTCGCCTTCGGCGTGGCGATCGAGCACCTGTCCGACGCCGGCCGGCTGCTCGGCATCGCCTGGACCCTGCCGTTCTTCGCGCTCCTGACCTGCTACGTCCGGCTCCAGGAACGGGCCACGCATTCGAGCGCCAGAAGGATCGCGGTCTACGCAGCCTACGGCTTGCTCTCCCTCGCCCTGCTGCGGACGCTGTTCGCGGATCGATCGCGCGCGGACGCCGAGGCCTGGATCACGACCGTCGCGGTCGCGCTCCTCATCCTGTCCGCCTGCCTCTTCAGCGTCCGGCACCCGGCGCGGTGGCGGAGGTGGGCGGAGAAATTCCACCTGCCGGTCGCCCGCGCCTACCCCCTGGCGGCGCTGCTGCTCGTGGTGCTGACCACCGTCCTGCCGACGTTGAGCATCTTCAAGGCGGTCCACAGGCTCGAGCTCTACAGCTTCATCCGGCACGGCCAGCTCAAGCTCGCGCGAGGGCTCGCGGAGCAGGACGCGGCGGCCAGGGAGGACAACGGAGACCGGATGGCGCGACAAGGGGACGAGGAGCCGGCCTTCGGCTTCTACGCCTCCTCTTTCTTCGCGACCGGACTGAAGAAGGAGGAGGATGCGTGCTCCTGCGACGACGGCACCGCGGCGAAACCCGAGGAACCCCTGCCCGAGCTCCTCGAGAACCTCCTGCCCCATTACTCGGCGCACTCCGCCGAGATGCGCGAGCTGCTGCACGACCACGCCTCCGACTGTAGCTGGGATGCGCACCGGGTGCGGGAGGACGCCATGGACCTGCACCTGCGGAGCGGCCCGGGATCCGATGTCTACGTCACTTCGAGCTTTCCGGGCCTGTTCGCCGGTACCGCCGAGAAGATCGTGCAGGCAAGCTCCTTCGGCGACCGCTCCGGCACCAGCGCGCTTGCCGGCGCGATCGCGAGCCTCTGCCTGCTCCTGCTTTTCCTCTCGGCCATCTTCCGCCTGGTGCTCTTCATTTCGCAGCGCCTGTTCCTGGTCGACATCCGAGAGCCGCTCTGGACCGTCGCGGGGGACACGCTGGCGCCGGTCGCCGGCCGCAATCTCTTCCTGGTCCGCAAGAGCCCGATCTCGCGAGCGGAGGCCGACGCCATGGGGCTCACGTACCTGCACCTGGGGGAGATAGAACGGGCCGGCGATGCCTGCGGGGAAGCCTTCGCCCTGCGCTGCCGGGAGGCCGTCGATTCCGGCAGCGGCGTCCTGGTGGCGGGCTTCGAGCACCGGATCTCCGACCCCGCGTCCAATGCGCGCAAGCTGGCTCTGCTCGAGAGCCTGATGGAGATGCGCGAGCGGAGCATCATCGTGCTGTCGCAGGTGAGCCCGGCGCGCCTGTTCTCCTACGAGCCGGCCGGATCGCCGGAAATCTACGACCGGTGGCGGACCCTCCTGTGCTCGTTCACCCTCGTCGAAGAGCACCTTCGTTTCAGGCCCGCCGCGAGCCGGGCCCCGAGCGGCTCGTTCTGGAGCGAGCTGCTGAAGCCCTTCCTCCGCTGGCGGGGCCTCGTCGGGGCGACATCGAAGGACTTCATCATCAGCTCCCCGGTCCTGCGGGAGGAGAGCGGCAGGGATCCGTTCCTGAGAAAGATCGCCCAGGGGGTGGACATGGGCAGGCACGGGATGGGGCGCGAGCAACTGCTCGAGGAGCTCGGCGAACGCGCCGAGGGCTATTACGGCGCCGTGTGGGAAAGCTGCTCGCGCGATGAAAAGGTCGTCCTCCAGCACCTTGCCCAGGAAGGGCTGGTCAACGAGAAGAACCGCAGGGTGATCCGCCGCCTGATGGCCCGGGGCCTGATCCGGCGCGGTCCCAACTTCTGCCTGCTCAACGAGAGCTTCCGGCGCTTCGCCTGCTCCGCGCACTGCAGGAGCCAGGTCCTGGCGCTCGAACAGAGCGCCGGACCGAGCGCCTGGGACCGCTTCCGCTGGCCTTTCCTCGCCGTGCTGTCGGCCAGCATCGCCTTCTTCTTTGCCACCCAGCAGCAGCTTCTCGACAGTACCCTGGCGGCAGTGACGGGCTTGACGGCCGGGCTGCCGGCCGTCGTCAAGATCATCGACCTCCTCGGCGGCAAACGGTCCGGGGCGTCGAAGTAGGCCCCGCTTGATCGCCGATTGGCGCGGAATCTGCTAGCTTTCCTCCCTGGTTTGGAGCCCGGACCGATTCGGGCCCAGGGAGGAGGATGGGATGAACGTACTTCGCAAGATGGCACTCGTTGGAATGGCAGCGGGGCTTTGCATCTGGGCTGCGTGCTCCGCAGGCACCGGCACCGAGACGACCACCACCAGCCAGGTCACGTCGACCCCGGCGCCGGCCGAGGCCCCGGAGACTCCGCCGGACACCACCGGAGCCACGGGAGCCGCCCCGAGCAACGACGATCAGCTCAGGGCGGCGATCGGCGTGGCCCAGCAGTGGCTCGCCTTCGTCGACCAGGGACAGTACGCGGAGAGCTGGTCGGCAACCGGCAGCCTCTTCCAGGCGAACATGCCGCAGGACCGGTGGGTGCAGACCCTGACCGGGGCGCGGACGCCCCTGGGCACCGTGGTTGCCCGGGAAGTCGCTGGGAGCGAGCTCCGGGCGAGCCTCCCCGGCGCTCCGGCAGGCCAGTACTCCGTCGTCAGCTTCGCCACCGACTTCCAGAACAAGCCCGACATCATCGAGACCCTGACGATGGTGGACGAGGGCGGCCAGTGGAAGGTCGTCGGCTACTCCGCCAACCCGAGGGCGGCGCTGGAACAGCAGCAACAGCCGGGGCAGGCCCAGCCGACACCGACCCCAGCTGCGACGCCGACACCGACTCCGCCGCAGATCTGAGGCTGTCAGGGGAGAGGGCTACACGCCCCTCTCCCCTGCGGTGCTCCGATAGAGTAGGCTCCATCGCGAGCCATGTTCGACTCCCCGGAAGAGATCTCCGCCCAGCTCCGCGCCGGTGAGGACGCGTTCGCCGAGTTCAAGGAGGTCCGGCTCGGCGACCGGTCGGTCGTCTCCCCGAACACCGATGACATTGCGTGTGAGATGGTCGCGTTCGCAAATGCGAATGGCGGGGTGATCTTCCTCGGAGTGGACGATTCAGGCACTGTTTGCGGCCTGCCGGAGGAGTCCTTGCATGAGGTCGAATCCTGGCTGATCAACGTGGCTAGGAACAACTGCGCTCCTCCCATCCAGCCTGGGATCCGCAAATTCTTACTGGCCGACTCGGATGGGATCGGCCGTCCGGTCCTCCTCTGCGAGATCCGCAAGAGTCCTTATACCCATAGCACCAATAAAGGACGTTGGTACGTGCGGATAGGTTCACAGAAGCGGAATCTTACTGGCCAGGAGCTGTCGCGTCTGTTCCAGCAGCGTGGGAGGAGCTACGTCTTCGATGAGCAGCCCGTGACCACGGCCAGCCAGGACGATCTCGACCGCCGTGCGCTGGAAACCTTCTTCTCGACGCAGCCCACGATTCCCTGGGTAGACCTCCTCCGAAACACGAAAGTCCTGACCACCGACGAAGGCGACTTAGATCGACCGACCGTGGCCGGACTCCTGGCGTTCGGCAAGAGAGTCCGCGATCACCTCCATTCGGCCTATATCGAGGCGGCCATCTATCGCGGGAGCGAGCGCGATTCTAACGACCTCGTCCACAGCCAGGTCATCGAGGGCACTGTGGCCGACCAGATCGACGAGGCCATCGGCTTTGTGGATCGCTTCATGCTGCGCCCGGCCCGCAAGTCACTCGGCCGGGAGGACTTTCCCCAATATGCCCTCGGCGCGATCTACGAAGCTGTTGTCAATGCCGTGGCCCATCGGGACTACTCGCGGTCCGGCGCCAAGATCCGCCTTTATCTGTTCTCGGACCGGCTGGAGCTCTACAGCCCCGGAGAGCTCCCTGACAACCTCACCCTAGAGAACATGCAGTCTCGGGTCTTCACCCGCAACCAGCTCCTGGTCGGCTTCCTCTCAAGGATGCGCAGTCAGCGGACAGGGCAGGCGTTCCTGGAGTCCAGAGGTGAAGGAGTGCAACGGATTCTTCGGGAGAGCGAGCAACTCTCCGGCCGTCGCCCCGAATACCGTCTCCTGGACGGCAGCGAGCTCCTTCTCACTATCGGGGCCGCACCCTCCCCTCATTTCGAAGCGGAAGGCATGCCGTCTCACAGCCAAGTGCTCCGCCTCGACCTAGGCCGACTGCCCATCGCCGGTCCTCTTCTTATAGGCAGAGAGACTGAGTTGGCCCGGCTCGACGCCGCCTGGGAGGACCCGGGCACTAATGTGCTGACACTGGTGGCCTTTGGAGGCATGGGCAAATCCGCCCTAGTGAGCCACTGGCTGGACCGTATGGCCGCCGACGGCTGGCGCGGCGCTCAGCGAGTTCTAGAATGGTCCTTCTACAGCCAGGGTACGGAGGACCGTGTCACCTCCGCGGACCGCTTCCTCGATCATGCCTTGGGCTGGTTCGGAGATCCCGATCCCAAGGCCGGCGCGCCACGAGATCGGGGGTTACGACTAGCCGAGTTGGTGCGCCAGGAGAAGACCCTTCTCGTCCTTGACGGCATCGAGCCGCTCCAGCACCCCCCTTCGTTCCCCCTGGCGGGGCGGCTCAAGGACCCGGGCCTTGCAGCCTTGCTCAAAGGTCTGGCCGGGGCCAACCCCGGCCTTTGCGTGGTCACCTCCCGCGAGCGCATCACAGACTTGGAGTCTTTCCCTAAGGCCGCACCCCAGGAGGATCTAGAGGCCCTCTCCCCCGAGGCTGGGGCACAGCTTCTGAAGCAGCTTGGGGTAAAGGGGAGGGATTCGGAGCTTCTCGCCGCCTCGCAGGAATCTGGGAACCACGCTCTCACACTAACGCTTCTGGGAGGTTACCTGAGCCGCGCCTGCGGGGGAGATGTCCGCCGTAGGAAGGAGGTAGATCTTGCCGGAGCCGATCAGCGCAAGGGCGGTCATGCCTTGCGGGTCATCGGCAGGTACGCCGAGTGGCTCGGAGAGGGGCCGGAGTTGGCGGTCTTGCGGCTGCTGGGGTTGTTCAATCGTCCGGCCGGCCCCAAGGCTTTGGTAGCCCTGCGGGCGAAACCGGCTATTCCGGGACTGACCGAACCGCTTATGGATGTGGGAGAGGAAGCCTGGC
>DASUNJ010000288.1:0-9394 GCA_036277235.1 Thermoanaerobaculia bacterium
CCCTTGCCCGGCATCAGGCCGACTTCCGTTTCCAGAAGCTCGCCGCCGACCTCGGTCCACGCCAGGCCGGTCGCCACCCCCACCTCCGACTCTTCCGCCTTGCGCCGCGGCCGGAACTTCGGCTTGCCCAGGAGCTCGAACACCATCTCCGGCGAGACCGTGACCGTGTAGCCCGACTGCTTGACCACGCGGCGGGCGATCTTGCGGCAGATGGATGCGATCTCGCGCTCCAGGCTGCGCACGCCCGCCTCGCGGGTGTAGCTCTCGATGACCACCCGGATCGACTCCTCGTCGAACCCGACCTTGTCTTTCGACAGGCCGTGATCGCGGAGCTGGCGCGGCACCAGGAACTGCTGGGCGATCGCCAGCTTCTCGTTGAGCGTGTAGCCCGAGAGATGGATGATCTCCATGCGGTCCCGCAACGGCGGCGGAATGGTGTGGACGACGTTCGCCGTGGCGATGAACATCACCTTGGAGAGGTCGTAGTCCACGTCCAGGTAGTGGTCCAGGAAGGAATCGTTCTGCTCCGGGTCGAGCACCTCCAGCAGCGCCGCCGACGGATCTCCCCGGAAGTCCATGGACATCTTGTCCACTTCGTCGAGGAGGAAGATCGGGTTGATCGTCCCCGCCTTGCGCATCATCTGGATGATCTGGCCGGGGAAGGCGCCGATGTAGGTGCGGCGATGGCCGCGGATCTCCGCCTCGTCGCGCACGCCGCCCAGCGACAGCCGGACGAACTTGCGGCCGGTGGAGCGGGCGATCGACTTGGCGAGCGAGGACTTGCCCACGCCCGGAGGGCCGACGAAGCAGATGATCGAGCTCTTGGTCTGCCCCACGAGCTGGCGCACGGCCAGGAACTCGAGGATGCGGTCCTTGATCTTCTCCAGGCCGTAGTGGTCCTCGTTGAGGACGTGCTCGGCGTGGTCGAGATCCTTGCGCTCCTTGCTCTTCTTGCGCCAGGGAACCGCCACCAGCCAATCGATGTAGTTGCGCGACACGGTGGCCTCGGCGGACACCGGGGGCATGGCCTCCAGCCGCTTCAGCTCCTGGTCGGCCTTCTCCTTGACGTCCTTGGGCAGGCCGGCCTTCTCGATTTTCTCGCGCAGCTCCAGCAGCTCGTCGCCGCGGTCGTCCTTGCGCCCCAGCTCCTGATGGATGGCCTTGATCTTCTCGTTGAGGTAGTACTCCTTCTGGGCCTTCTCCATCTGCTTCTTGACCTTCACGTTGATCCGCTTGTCGATGTTGATCTTTTCGATCTCGACGTCGATCAGGTCGTGAAGGCGCTGCAGGCGCTCGTAGGGATTGAGCAGCTCGAGCAGGGACTGCTTCTCCGCGGTCGCCACCATCAGGTGGGCCGCGAGGATGTCGGCGACGCGGTCGGCGTCGTCGAGCTTGAGGGTCGACATCAACCCCTCGAAAGCGAGGTGGTGCGACATCTTGGCGTACTGCTCGAAGGCGGAGAGCACCTTGCTCATGTAGAGCCGCAGCTCCTCGCTCATCGGGTAGTGCACCTCGTAGCTCTCGCACTCGACGTTCAAGGCGCCGTCGGTGTCGACGACCTCGATGATCTTGCCGCGCTGCACGCCCTCGACCATCACCCGCACGTTGCCGTTGGGCAGCTTGAGGTTCTGGATGACGGTGGCCACGACACCCATCTCGCAGATGTCGTCACGCAGCGGGTCGTCGATGCGCGGGTCCTTCTGGGCGGCCAGGAAGATCCGCTTGTGCGACGACTGCAGGGCCTGCTCGAGGGCACGCACGGAGCTCTCCCGCCCGACGATGAACGGCGCCATCATGTGGGGGAAGACCACCATGTCCCGGAGCGGGACGAGGGGAAGGACTTCGCGCTTCTTCTGTATGTACGGTGCAGCCATGGTCTTGCTCTCGCTGAATCTAGCCGGCTTTCTTGTAAAGCATGATCGGCTGGACCCGGCTCGCGACTACCTCTTCGTTGATGACGATCTGCTTGACGTCCCGCTGCGACGGGATCGTGTACATGAGATCGAGCATGAGCTCCTCGAGGATGATCCTCAGACCGCGGGCGCCGACGTTGCGCTTGAGCGCTTCCTTGGCGATGGCGGCGAGAGCCTCGTCGGTGAACTTGAGCTCCACCCCTTCGAATTCCAGCATGGTCTGATACTGGCGGATCAGGCTGTTCTTGGGCTCATGCAGAATCCGAACCAGCGCGTCCTCGTCGAGCTCCTCGAGCGTGGCGACGACCGGCAGGCGTCCGACGAACTCCGGAATCAGCCCGTACTTGATCAGGTCTTCGGGCAGGACGTTGTCGAGCATCAGGTTCGCCTTCTTCTCGCGCTTGCCCTTGATCTCCGCTCCGAAGCCCAATGATTTCTGGTTCATCCTGCGCTCGATGACGTCGTCGAGACCGACGAACGCGCCGCCGCAGATGAACAGGATGTTGGTGGTGTCGATCTGCAGGAACTCCTGGTGCGGGTGTTTGCGCCCGCCCTGGGGTGGGACGTTGCACTGCGTCCCCTCCAGGATCTTGAGCAGGGCCTGCTGCACGCCCTCGCCCGAAACGTCGCGAGTGATCGATGGATTGTCACTCTTTCGACAAATTTTGTCGACCTCGTCGATGTAGACGATGCCCCGCTGCGTCTTCTCCTTGTCGTTGCCCGAGGCCTGGTAGAGCTTCAGGATGATGTTCTCGACGTCCTCTCCGACATAGCCCGCCTCGGTCAGGGTGGTGGCGTCGGCGATGGTGAAGGGGACGGACAGGAGGCGGGCCAGGGTCTGGGCGAGCAGGGTCTTGCCGGTGCCCGTGGGCCCGATGAGCAGGATGTTGGACTTCTGGAGCTCGACGTCGCCGTGCGACTTCTCGGCGAAATCGATCCGCTTGTAGTGGTTGTAGACCGCCACCGCGAGCTTCTTCTTCGCCTGCTCCTGCCCGATCACGTACTCATCCAGGAGGGCCTTGATCTCCTTCGGCTTGGGCAGCGTCGTGTCCTGCTGCTGCTCGAGCATCCTGTCCTCGGCGATGATGTCGAGGCAGATGTCGACGCACTCGTCGCAGATGAAGACCGTCGGGCCGGCGATGAGCTTCTTCACCTCCCGCTGGCTCTTGTTGCAGAACGAGCACCTCAGGACTTCGTCGCCGCTATCTTTCTTCGGCATTTCTCCTCCGTGGTACGCGGAAGGCTGACCGGGGGTTGCATCCGACTCTAGGAGTCTCCATCTTCCCTGTCAACCTTGTCCTCTTCAACAGAGGGTGCGCTCCGGGCCATTCCCCATGTGTTACACCCCTGTCAAACTTGCTCGCATCGAGCGTGCCAACTGCCGGTTTCCTGTCATTTCGGGGGCTCTCTGTCCTTATAAGGTGCCGCGAGAGCCCCCGAAAGGGGTCAGCGGCTTTTATCCGCGCGGTCCCAGCGTGAGCCCGTCCTTGCGCCGCGACATGACCCGGTCGACGATTCCGTACTCCACCGCCTCGGTCGCGCCGAGGATTCTGTCCCTCTCGGTGTCGCGGTGGACCTCCTCCTTGGACTTGCCCGTGTGGTACGCCAGGATCTCGTCCAGGCGGTCGCGCATCATGAACATGTCCCGTGCGTGGATCTCGATGTCGGACTGCTGCCCCTGCAGGCCCGACAGCCAGGGCTGGTGGATCAGCACGCGGCTGTTGGGCAGCACGGTGCGCTTGCCCTTGGTGCCGGAGGCGAGGAGCACCGCGGCCATCGAGGCCGCCTGCCCCACGCAGTAGGTCGAGACGTCGGGCTTGATGTACTGCATGGTGTCGTAGATCGCCATGCCGGCGCTGACCGAGCCGCCGGGGGAGTTGATGTAGAGGGCGATGTCCTTCTCCGGGTTCTCGGCCTCGAGGAAGAGCATCTGGGCGATGATGAGGCTGGCCACGTCGTCGTCGACCGGCCGGCCGAGAAAGATGATGTTGTCCTTGAGCAGGCGCGAGTAGATGTCGTACGCGCGCTCGCCGCGGTTGGACTGCTCGACCACCATCGGGATCAGCATGCTTCTTTGATCTCCCTAAGCTTCGCCCGCCAGCTCGAGCTCAGCCGGAGCGGCCGGCATCTCGCCGAGCAGGTGGCGTATCGTCTTGTCGCGGCGCAGCTGCGACCGCAGGGTCGCGAGCTGGCCGTTCTCGTCCATGGCTTTGCGCAGCGCCGGCGTCGACGTCTTGCGGGCGCGGGCCAGGGCCGCGAGCGTGAGCTCGAACTCTTCCTCGCTGACCTGGATCGACTCGGCGTCGGAGACCGCGTCGAGGAGCAGCCGGGCGTGCACGCGCTGCTCGGCGAGGGGCAGCATTTCGTTGGCCATGGCGTTCCAGTCGATGCCCGCGTGCTCCACGTCGACACCGCGTTGAGCGAGATTCTCGGCGTAGTCGTGCACGATGCCCTCGACCTCGCGCTTGACCACCCCCTGCGGCAGCTCCAGCGGATGGCGCTCGCGGAGCTGGTCGAGGAGCGTGCGCTGGCGCAGCTCGCGCCGCTCGTCCCTTTTGACGGACCGCAAGCGCAATGTGACGGCTTCGCGGAGCTGGTCGGCGGTCTCGAAGTCCGCGCCCACCCGCTTCGCGAACTCGTCGTCGAGCGGCGGCAGGTCGCGCTCCTTGACCGCGGTGACCGCGATCCGGAACCTACGATCCCGGGCCGGGTGCTCGTGGTCGCCGTGCTGGACCGCCTCCTCGTGGCGCTCGAACGTCTCCGTCTGGCCGGCGGACATGCCCTGGAGGACCGCGCTCAGCTCCTCCCACACCCGCTCGTCGCCCACTTCGACCTGGACGGTCTCGGTCTTGGGCTCTTCACCCTCGGCTGCGTGAAGGGCCGGGGTCAGCTCCGTGATCTCGGCCACGACGAGGTCGCCGCGCCCGGCGGAGCGCTCGACCGGCACCCACTCGGCGAGCTGCTTGCGCAGCTCGTCGATCTTCTCGTCGATCTCCATGCTCCCCGGCTCGACCGAGGGGTCGGGCAGCTCGAAGTCCTTGATGTTGCGCAGCTCGATCTGCGGCCGGACTTCAACGAGAGCGGTGAAGATGAAGGGCTCGCCGGGCGTGAGCTGGGGGTCCTCGGCCAGCTCGGGCGGGAGCAGCGGATCGATGGAGCTCTCGGCCTGGGCCTGCCGCCAGTAGCGCGGAAGCAGGCGCTCGATGACCTCGTGCTCGATGTCCTTGGCGAAGCGCTTGCGCACGACGTGGGCCGGGACCTTGCCCTGGCGGAAGCCGGGGATCTTGGCGCGCCGCCCGTACTCCTGGACCACGCGCTGGGTCTCGGCCTCGACCGCGGGGGCCGGCACTTCGACGGTGAGCTGCTTGCGGCAGGGTCCGACGTCCTGTAGGGAAACGACGACGCTCATCCGATCCTCATCATATTTTCTTTGGCGTTCATGAACCGTGGTGCGAAAGGGGGGACTCGAACCCCCAACCCGATCTCTCGGGACTAGATCCTAAGTCTAGCGCGTATACCAATTCCGCCACTTTCGCAGCGAGTCCTCCTGCTTCCTGTGTGGGAAGGGTGTGGTTTCGCGGGGGAAAGATGGTGAGCCGCCAGGGAATCGAACCCCGAACCCGCAGATTAAGAGTCTGCTGCTCTGCCAGTTGAGCTAGCGGCCCAGTCGAGGCGGGATGATAGCCGAGGAATGTGTGGATGACAACGCCCCCAGTCCATCCGCCCCGATACCAACCTCCGCGAGCCCTGCCTGCATTCCCTCCGCGATTGACCCCCACACAATCGCCCATCCTCGATGCTCCACGATCGCTCAGCCGCCTTGCACGAAGTGGACCACTTCCAGGCGGTCCCCCGCTTCGAGCCCGGCCGCGCCGTACTCGGCGCGGCGCACGATGATGCCGTTGCGCTCGACCGCCACGGTGCGGGGATCCCGCCCCAGGCCGGCAACCAGATCCAGCACCGTCGAGCCCGCCGGGACCTGGTGAGGCTCCCCGTTGAGCTGCACGTCCAGGAGCGTCTGAGTCACCACTGCCATCCTATTAGGTGTTTTCAGGCGGGAAGATGTTTCCTTCCGCCGGGGGACAGCCTATCATCAGCCCGGGGTTGCGTCAGACGTAGGCGAGCTCGAAGCGCTCAAGGCGCCCGCCCGGCAGGGCGCGGACCTTGCCGTCCGCCTGCAGCGCGGCAATGGTCGAGGACACGACACCGAAGTCGAGCCCGGTGATGGCGGCCAGGGCCTGCAGGGAGCAGGGGCCGCCGCCAAGGGTGCGCGTTACCAGCCGCTTGCGCGCCACGGCCAGGGCCCGCTCAATCGTGAGTCGCCGCGGCGCCGGGTCGCCGTAGCCTACCATGGGCTCGGCGGCTTCCTGGAGCAGGCGGGCCAATCCCCGGGGGCTCAGGTGCGGCAGCGTCGACCAGACCATGATGGCCGCCGCCACGGCGTGCAGGGCCGCGAAGGACGACCCCATGAGCGTCTCTTCCCCCTCAGGCTTCCTGAGCACGTAGCCCAGGGGGGTGCCGAGGAGCTCGTCGGGCATGAAGAGGTCAGGCTTCCTCAGGTCGGGCAACCAGCGTGCGTAGGGCTGCATCTCGTTATCGGAGCCCAGCGGTCCGACGGCCAGCACCCCACGGTAGGAACCAGGTATCCAGACCCGGGCTTCCTTGTCTGAATGCCCGTGTCCGCCGGCAGCGATGAGCAGGACCCGGTGACGCAGGCTGGCCAGCAGCCGATGCTCGGCGACCAGCTCAGGTCGATGTTCCAGTGAGTCGGTGCCTGCGGTCCAGGATACGGGCCGTCCGTAGTCCAGCAGGATCACGTCGGGCTGGAGGCTCGCGGCCTGCTCGACCCATTCCAGGACGACACTTTCCAGTGCCACATCCCCATCGCGAAAGGGTGAGTCCAGTGGCAGCAGGGTGGCCAGCGCACCGGCCTCCCCCTCCTCGGCGGAGACGACGCGCCCACCGACCCGATAGAGGCCGGCCAAGCGGGTGACGACGGAGGCGAACTCAGCCGGTCCCGCCAAGTACGGTCCGGCCATCGCCAGGCGCAGCGGCCGCTCACCGCGCGGTCGATCCGCGCTTCGATCCGGGGGACGCCGGGGGACCATCTGGTTGACGATCCGGTCGACATCGAGGTCTGACGAGCCCGCCAGGACCCGGCGTTCGAGCTCCTCCCACCGTGACAGGTCGGGGCCGAGCCGCGGCCACAGCCGGCTTAGATAGTCCTCTCCGTAGCGCAGCAGCCCCGGCAGGTTTCGGCGGATCCAGCGCCATGTCTCCGGCCAGGTCAGATGGCCGAGCCTCATCTCGAACCGCAGCTCCGGTCTCAGGCCCAGCGTGCAATTGGGCAGCTCGAGCCCGGACAGCGCCAGCCGGCACAGGGATCGCAGGTTGGCCAGATCCTCCAGGGCGCGATCGAACAGGCACCGGGCCTCCTCCAGGCACTTCAGCTCCTCGAGCAGGGCCTCTTCCTCGTCGCCTGCCGCCGCCTGCATGCGCGCGATGGCCGCCGCCACGTCGGCCTCGGGGCGCCGCAGCTTGTCGAGCAGGATGTCGACGCAACCCGCGATCGCCTCCCGGGCCGCGAGATCGAGCTGGCCCGGGCGGGCGAGGCGGAGCTTGCTGGCGAGTTGGGGCAGCTCGGCCATAAACAGGTTGCAGCGGACTTTCTCCTGCTCCTGGGCGGCGTCGCCGGCCGGAGGCTCGCGCAGCGACTCGACGAGGTCCTCCAGCAGCACGGTCAGGTTGGACTCAGCCCCCGCCTGCACCAGCCTGGGACCCATCCAGAAGGGCAGCAGCCGCCGGACGATCGCCTTCTCCAGGTCGGCCAGACTGTCAAGATCGTCCACGGCGATCACGCAGCGGAATTGGACCAGGTCCTCGACCAGTACCCGCCACCAGTCGGACGCCGACCTCGCCGGCGCCCGGCCCCGGGGGCGGCCGTCGGCGCGGGTGAGCAGGTCGGCGACGAGCTCGCACAGCCGCTCCAGCGGTTCTTCGGCACCGATGTCTTTGAGCGTCCACTCGCGCGGCCCCTGACCGGTGTCCTTCGCGGCGACCTTGAGGTAATCCTTCAGGGACGGAACCAGATCCTCGAACCGGACATAGAGCTGCAGCAGCGGCCCCCCGAGTTCCTCCAGGGCGCGGTCGAGCAGCATGGTCTTGCCGACCTGGGCCGGGCCGGTCACGATCAGCACCCGTTCCGGGGTGTTGCCGGACAGCACCTCAATGGCTTGGCGCAGAGCCACGTCGCGCGCGAAGAAGCGGGTCTCCTGCTGCCGCAGGCCCAGCCTCATGGAGTGGCGCGCGGGCTTTTTGGGGGGGACTCCGGCGGCCGAGCGGGACAGCAGTGGCCCCGGGTCCGAGCCGCTGACGAACAGCACGGGCACGGACCAGTCCAACATGTCGCTGCCGACGTGACGGTCGCCCCGGGTGGCTCCGCGGGCTAGGCGGACCGCGCCAGCCACCGAATAGCCGCTGGCCAGCCCCTGGTAGAAGAAGCGGGTGAAGAGGCGTTCGGTGCGGAAGGGGAGGACCGCCTGCATTCCCACCACCACCGGCGAGCTCTCCTGCACGCTGCGGTCGGCTAGGCTGAGCAGGTCTTTCCAGCCGACGGCGCCGGCCGCGTCGACGCTGATCGGGTCGCCCGGGGCGCGGGCCGTCTCGCAGCCGGCGAACACGGCCAGCCGCAGGTCCGGGCAGAGGCGCAGGATCTCGGTGAAGCGCGCTCCCCCGCTGTCGTCGCGGCGGCCTTCGGCGTCCTCCAGGATCAGGCCGTCGGGCTGGGCGTGGCCGAGGTAGTGGAACAGATGGTAGCCGCGGCGCTCGCTGCCGATGCGGCGCCGCAGGTTCTCCAGGGTGGGGTGGTCCTCGATGTCCACCTTGAGCAGGCCGGCATCCTCCAGCGGCTGCAACTCAGCGACCAAGCTGCGCTTCTCCTCATAGATGTCGAACGCCAGCGAGTCGTCCCCGGGGTCCCGGCCGATCGGGCTCGAGAGAACCACCAGTAGGTTCAGCGGTGGCTCCAGGGGCTGGCTGCGCACCGGGTAGGTGCGCCCGCGGGCCAGCCGGACCACGTGCGCGTCGGGCGCCAGCGTCAGGAAGCGCCGGTCGCTGTGGACGTAGCGGTGCGCCGGATCTGGGAGGAGCTCCCAGGGAAGCACCGCTAGGTGCGGCGAGGCGAGAATCCGCAAGAGGATCTCCTTGCCGCGATCGGCCGCGGCGCCGCGAGTGGCCTGGAACAGCTCAAGCACGGTCGGCTCGCCGAACACCAGCTCTCTCAGGTGCCGTCCCAGCTCCGGCTCGGGCTCGCGCTCGGCGAAGCGGACGGCGTCGACGAAGTCGAAGACGCCATCCAGCAGGTCGTCGACTGGCGGCACCTTCGGGTCCTTCCGGGGGATGCCATGTACGTGGCCCAGCCGCGAGGCCGCCGAGATCCACGGAATCATGCCCGGGCCGAGTTGGACCGTCAGGTCGAAGAG
>DASUNJ010000289.1:0-12731 GCA_036277235.1 Thermoanaerobaculia bacterium
CGAGGCCGTGGTCTGGCAGGAGCCTTGAGCACCCATGAACTCGGCAGCCGTGAACTGCCCGGCCGAGATGGACTGGTCCATCGTCACGTCGCAGGCCGGATTGGGTCCCAGGTTTTCGAAAACCGTCTTATAGGCGATCGAGCCTCCCTGGCAGGCCTGCTCCTTGTCGACCACCTCGAACTCCAAGATTCGCAGAACTGAAACCGGTTCCTCGACATGAGAAGTCTTCTGGACTTCGAGCTCGCTAGCCCCTCCACACTCGGACACGCTGGTCACTTTGGTGGTGCTCACGATCGATTCTGGGCTCGGACAGCCCTGATCTATCTTGTAATCGAACGTCAGGAGGACGGAGGCGCCTTCGGGGACGTCGCCCAGCTCGCAGATGCCGGTGAGCTTGCAGGGAGGAGTGGCGGCGACGAGCTCCGCTTCGCCTGTGGCTTTCTGCGTGAGCACCACGCTCCTGGCGGTCCCCGGCCCGGGATTCGTGAGCTTCATGGAGTACCTGACGGTCTTGCCTGGTTCCAGCGATGCCGGGGGCGTCACCTTGAGCGTCAGGTCCAGGGCCTCGGGCAGGACTTCGGTCCTGACCATCGCCTCGTTCGATCTCTCGTTCTTCACTCCTTCCGGGAGAGCGATCCGGGCTCTGTTCGTAATCGTCCTCTTGGCCTCCTCGGCCACGGTGGCCTCGACGGTGTACACCACCTCATTGCCGGCCGGAAGAGTTATCTCATGGGCGAGCGACCCTGATCCGGAGGTCGTCGTCCCGCATAGATCCTTGGGCGCGCAGGTCCACTCCGGGTCAGCCTCGAGCCCGGCGACGTTGGCGAGGTCGTCCGTCACAGCGATGCCAGCGGTCTCGGCAGATCCATGATTGTGGACTCGGATCGTGTAGGTCAATCCGTCTCCGGGGCAGATGGGATCCGGATCGTCCGTCTTCGAGATCGAGATGTCTGCGGTCTTGCCATCCGTCCCGTTGCCTCCCTTGGAGCACAGTGCGATCGCACCGGCGTCTTTTTTTGAGCCATCGTCATACAGAGGACCGCCGAAGTAAGCGTGGTCCCCCTGGATGGTGACAGACTGCCCGAACGCGGCCCCCGGTTGATCGATGGTGAGCGGCTGTTCCTCCTTCCAACCGTCCTGGCTCAGAAACAGATAGGCAGTGCCCGAACCTACTTTAGGGGCGCCGACCAGGATGTTGCCCGCGGTATCGATATCGATCGAAGCACCCAACTGCTCGCCCGGGACCGGGTCCTTGTCGAGCCGGTGCTTTATCCAATTAGTTCCGACGAACACGAAGCCCGAGCCGGAGCCCAGGCGACCCGAGTGATCGTCCCCGGGAGCTCCGCCCGCGATTCGACCCTCACTGATGGCAACGGACGCACCGAACTGGATGTCGCCCGGTTGGAATTTGCCGTAGGCGGTCAGCTTGGCCGCATGCCGCCAAACTCCCAGATCGTCCCGCTTGAAGACATAGACGGCCCCGAAGTTGGAGAACACGTTGAGATCGTCGGCGAACGGGGCTCCGATCACGAGGGTGTCGTCGTCGATCGCGACCGAGGAACCGAAGAGATCGAACGGCCGGCCTTCCTCCTCTCCGCGGTCATTCTTGGCGTGAAGCTCCGGCATCTGCGGCATCGGTGTCCAGATGCTCCCCGACCTCACAAAAACGTAGGCAGATCCCGCCCGAGTGCCACGGTCCGAGTCGAAGGGGGCACCGACGACCAGGGTGGTGCCGCTGAGCGCGACCGAGAACCCGAACTGTTCGTTCCGCCTGGCACCGGGACCCACCACCGGGTCCCTCAACTCCCACTTGTCAGCGATCCTCTCAAAAAGGTAAACCACCCCGGCGCCCGGTGCACCCACTGCCAGCCAACCGTTGTCGATCGCAACGGATTGTCCGAAGCGATCGTCGGCTTGGAGGTTCGTGGGATGAGGGAAGCCGTCTACCGGTGGGGCGTCGGGTTTGGGATTCTTATAGATGGCGATCGCGCCTCGTCCACCGGCAGCCAAGGGGGCTCCGCCGACGAGCCAGATGCTTCCGTCGTCAGCGACTTCGAAATCGACCGACGTTCCCAGTTGGGCTCGGGCCTGGGCTTGGGCCTGTGGAAGGATCTTCGTAACGACCCCTTCGCATATGAAAGGCTCTGCGGCATCGAGGCTCGACCCGGCTGTCAAGGCGACGAGCCCCACGAGAGCCGCGGACCGGAAGCGGGCGCGCGCCCGACGCCCATCCATCCTAGGGAGGCTCCGGAGGTTCGGTCGTGAAGTCGGTCAGCCGCCCGGGTGGGTCATCGAACACGGCTCGCTGACGGTCCTGCATACGCCGAGCGCGACCGGCCTGAAGCTTGGCCCGCAAAGCATCAGCCTCGGCGGCGAGCCCTTGCTGTCGGTAGGCCTCTACGAGCTCCAGCAGCGTGCTTTGCGCGGCCTCCCGGCTATCGGTGGCAAGATACCCGGATGCCAGGTGTGAGTAGACCCGTCCATCAAACACAAAGCCTGGCTTCTCCGATCCCGCGGCGGCCAGGGTCGCGACAAGGTCTTTCGCCCGTTCGAGTTGGTAGATCGCGGAAGTTGGTTTGTTCAGATCGCCCCATTGGTTGCGGTGACTGTAAAGGAGACCCAAGTCATGCCGGTATCTGTAGACTTCGATCAGTGTTGGAGCGGAAGACTTCAACAACAGCGGCTCGTTCCAGGCTACCAAGCGGTCGAGAGCCTCCGCATCTCCCGTGGAGGAGGACACGGCAGCGAGCAGGCGGGAGGCCAGGAGATCAGGCTCTTCCGAGGTCAACATGGCAGCCAGTAGGAAATAGCGGGCTGCCGGTTCAAACTGCCCTCGTTTTCGAAACGACTCACCTATCGCGCGGATGAGGCGCCGGAACGCAACCCGGGGTGATCTCTCTTCCCATCCGATCCTCCTCTCCCTCGTTCCTGCCCACCATCCATACTCCTCAGGTTTGAACGATCGTCCTGCATAAAGAAGGAGGACCTCCTGTGCTGCCTGTCCGATGCTCTCGTGTTGCGAGAGAGAAGCCAGCGTCTCGGCGACCGTGCTGCCGACGAAACCCTCGGAAGGCTCGGGTCGCTCAGCAAGAGAACGGATCAGCAAGATGAGGAGCTCCCGCTGCAGATCTCCCGGCAAGCCCTCTTTCCTGAGCATCTCGATCGCGATCTCTTGCCCCCAGAGCGCTTGGCCGCGCTCGCTCACATACCACAGGTGCTCGGGCAGGTTGGTTGGTTGGCAGTCCGCCAGGATATGGGCCAACCGGGTATGTGCGAGGAAGTCTTCCGGCTCCTCCTCTAAAACAAGGCGGTACTGCGTCACCGCTCTCTCCCACTCCCCCTCTTGGCGCAGAAAGTCGCCGTAGTTGCTCCTGTAAAAAGGCCGGAGTGGATCATCGGCGAGACCCACCGCGGCTTCGAACAGGGCTCCGGCCGTTTGCGAGTCGCCCAATTCGGCATGCACCTGGGCCTCATTGTTGAGAATCTCTCCACGCCGTTCCGCCAGCCTGCGAGCGCGCCCGTAGAAATCCCGCGCCTGTCGAAGGAGAGCCGCACGTTTCGTCTCCGGTTTCTCCCGTTCCCATTTGCCACAGCCGAATCTCTCTGGGATGGGAGCGAACCCAGCCTGCTCCTGCAGACTCAGAGCACGGTCAAACCAACACTGGATCTCTTGCTCTCCGCCGCCCGAGCAGTGAGGTAGATCCGGAGTGCTCACCGTGTGCTCCGCATCCTTCTCGAGTGGGCCTAGAGGTTGTATAGGAGGAGTGGCCCGACCGGGCAATTCCTTCAAAGCTATCGATGAACGGGTTTTGCGACGCAGAACCACGAGACGTCTTTCATCCGTAGACGTGGAGCTGGTGGTCCCCACGGCCTGCGCCTGGACGCCCCTGCCTGAGCCATTGCGTCCTGTCTTCCCTCGTCGCGTCTGGGTACCCGGAGGCGTCTCTGAAACTGGCGCTTGAGTTTCGATAGGGGGTGGCGAAGAGGCCTGTGGTGTATCTGAGGCTGGTACTTGAGTTTCGGTAGGACGTGGCGGAGAGGCCGGCGTCGGGGTAGGTTCGCCCTGATCAGACTTATTATTCGGTGGGAAGAAATAGAGGAACAATCCGATCCCTAAAGCCACAAGGATGATCGGCCCGACTGGACTAATTACAGTTCGCGGCTTGCGCACTCGTTCCACTCGTGCAGGCATAGCTTCTATTGAAATCGATCATGAGAACGTCAAGAGGAGTTTTATCACTACGGGTATTAAACACCTTGGGAATTAGCGGGTGCCATCTATCCTCCTCGATTCCTACGTACGCAAACCCGATAACCGGGGCTTGGACCAAATCCTTCCACTTGGCTGCCGTGCTCTTGCTCTTCCCTTTCCTTAGAGTCAGCACAACCGGCCCCGGTGAATAGCCCGGTACGTGGGAGCAGAGTTGCACCGCCATCTTGGTCCCCTCTCGCGCCTTCAGAGTTTCTTCCCGGAAATCTAACAAGACGACGAGTTCGTCCTTCACCAGGGGTTCGGCACTGCGACCGATCGGGATGAGACTCAGGAAAAGCTTCTCTAGCTCATTGGCAAAGTCGCTACCATCCACGAACCAAGTCCTAAATCTGTCTTTGAGATCGGTCTCGAGCTTGCCGTCTTTGTTTCCGGACGGCTGATACTCTTCGCCAAGATATAATCTCTCATCGAGATCTGAGAGGTTGCCTGGGATGTCCCCAACCGGCTTCCCCTTGACACAATCGAAGCGACGTCCCTTTTCCAGGATGGCTCCTTTGAGCCGGAGCCAGATGTGCTCAGCAGGTCCGTTCGGGCTGCCTTCCAGAGATATAGTTAAGATCGCTGCCAAAGAAGGGTCGGCGGGGCTGCCCGACAGCCAAGTCACGAAGTCCAGCTTATTGAGGAGCTTCGCCAACTCGCCAGCCATACGACGTTCAACATCTGATCGTGTGTCGCCTAGGTTTTCCTTGAAATCTGAGGCTTCGATCTTGAATTCTACCGCTATTCTAGGCTTTTCGACCTCGACAAGAGAAGCCGCCTGCAGGCACGGCGAAAGAAGTGCCGCGAGCACAAAGAACAAAAAGGTCTTTTCCTTCAAAGCCTTTCTCCCAAGAAAACGATCTGAACTTCAGGCGCGGATTGAACTGTTATCGTTACGGAAAGAGGCGGTAGCGTTGCACCGTCACCACTGAACGAAAGCACCAGCTCTTCGCCAGCTTTGAAGCGGCGGGTGGACAGGAACTCCTCCCAGTCCTCATCCTGCCACGCGGCCAGAAATCGCTCACGATTCTTATCCTGCGTGACTCCGATTTCGTCCAAATGGCGATTCATCCTTCTCTGCTGCCGCTTTACCTCAGACTCATCGAGGCCTTGGATTCGCCCACGCAGGTAGTGCCTCGGTGCTCCGATGTAGATGCTCCCGGGGGAGACCCAGCGCAGCAACTCCTCGCCTCCAGGGAATTTCAAGGTCAGTTTGTAGTCGGGGCTCTGATCCGGTACTGCCGCTTCGAGCAAATTGAAGACTCTCTTGGCCGGCAGAATGCGCAGGATGGGTGGCGGACTGAGGATCAGCCAGAATGCAGGTGCTGCGAAAACGAGGAGCAGAAGCGCCAGAATTCCCAGCCTTCGGGAGAGCTTGCTGCTCTGCAGGAAGTCTCGGACGGCCTTTTTGATCTCGTCATCAAAGAAGCCGAGAAGCTTGTCCAGTACCAGCCAGACCAACCCCAAGACAGTTGCGAACCCCCCTAGGGTTGCCAGAAACGACTTCCAGGAGATGAGGTGGACCGTGAACCAGAGAGTGACTTCAGCGGTGATCAGGGCAACCAGAAGGAGGTTGAGCAACACCCGGCGCCAGTTAACGTCCGGCTTGGTCGCGGGAACAGGCTCTGCTTTCGCAGCCTTGGCGTCGAGCGGTGCACTCGGTTTGACGGAGCCCAGAGATTCGCCGGCCGCCTCGGCGTTGCCGCGCTGCTCCTCCCCAGGTCCGTCGGAGGGCAGAGGCGGAGCCGCACCAGCCGAGGGCTCTGCGTTTTTCGCCATGATGGCTTCTATTCTATAATTCGACCGTGCCGAAAGCCACCACATTGATACGCATCAATATCCGCCTCCTGCTCGTGTGCGCCGCCCTCCTGGCCTCTTCGATGCCCGTCTTGGCTGCGACCGAGGCCGGGATTGGCCCTTTTGAAGCTGCCTTCGCGGAAGGCCTGTGGGCGTTCAGCCAATACGACCATGTGCGAGCTCAGGAGTACTTCCAGGAGGCCCTCCGTCACCGGCCTGGCGACGGTTTGACCAGGTACCTGCTCGGCCTGAGCTACCTGAGGGTCGGTAAGCCTCAAGTGGCCTTGAAAGAGATCGAGGCCAGTCTGACCGCTGCCTCGCCTCCGCCCTTGGAACGGAGCCGCGTTCTCGTCGACCTCGGGGCGGCTCAACTCGCAACCGGCAACGCCCGAGCAGCCGTCGCGACCCTGGAAAAGGCACTTCGAGATCGGGAGAAGGACGCCGTGGCACGTTACCACTATGCCAAAGCGCTTGAGGAGGTCGGGCGTCGGGAGGACGCCGACGCAGAGCGGGGGAAGGCGCGAACCGACGACCCCTCGCTCGACCCCGACAACCTGCCAGTCACCACGCCGCAGGTAGCCGGCATCGGCGAGCAGAGTCGACCTTGGTCTGGATCACTTCGGCTCATGGCCGATTACGATTCGAACCCGAACCTGCTCTCGGAGGATCTCTCCCTTCCGATCCCACCGAGGAACGAAGTCGTTGACGGTCAAAGCGCCGATCGTACCGCCGATACGCTGTTCCAGCTGAGTTACTGGCCGGAGCGCCTCCCGGTAGGCTGGAGCCTGGAGATCAATTTCCGCGGGGGCGGCTCCTTCCACCAGGACTTCGACTACTTGGATCTCGTGCGCACCGGGGGAACCGTCCAACTCGGATGGGAGCGGAGCGAGCGCTGGTCGCTGATCCTCCAGTCCGGCGCCGAGCAGATCCGGCTCGACGGTTCGCCGTATCTGCGGATGATCGACGCCGGGGCCTCCGTCCTCTTCTCCCCGTCCGCAGCGGCCACGACGCGCTTCGAAGTTCTCTTCCTCGACCGCGGCTACTCGGACCACGACCTAGCCGACCCTCGCCGGGAAGGGAAAGAGGTCCGGGTTGGCCTCCGGCAGATCCGCTACCTCGGTGACCAGAGCCGCTACGTATCGGTTGGAATCGCCGCGGCGGACCGCAGCGCCGATCCCGAGTTCGAGCGGACACTCTGGGAAGGGGAGGTCCATGCGGCTCTCCCCATGGGGTCGCGCTGGATGCTGGGCCTGTCCGGCCGAGTCCTCGAGGAGGACTTTGGCGACTCCGCCTCCAATCTGTTCAATCCCAGGGGGCCGGCACGGAGCGACCAGACCTGGAGCGCATCCGCGACCGTCTCCTACTCCATCACCGAGACGATCCAGGCGCAGGTCCGAGGCCTCTACGCCGAGCGCAGCTCGAACGTGGACATGGGGGAGGGCCTGCCGGATCTCGATTACCGCCGGACTGTCCTGGGGACCGGCGTCGTCTGGACCTTCTGAGCCCCGATGGCATGTGGCTTTCATGAGCGGGTAGAGCCCTCTCCCCACAGGGAGCCGTCTCCCCTTTGGGTAAGCACCCTACCCGTAGCTCTCTCGGTGCACCTTCTCGTCCGGGACGCCGATCGCTTCCAGCGCATCGAGGGCCGTCTCCAGGAAGCGCGGCTTGGGCTCCTCTCCCTTCTCCCTGGCGGCGAGGCGCTCGAACTTGCCGATGCCGGGGCCGCAGGCGAAGACCTCGACGGCGGTCGGATCGAGGATGTGCTCGCGCAGGAGCGACTCGCAGACCCGGCCCGGGCAGACGTTCGGTCCGCGGGTTCCGGCGTCCGGATCCCGGCTCAGGGCATGGACGACCTTGAGCTTATCCGGGTGCGCGGCCGCCATTTCGTCGAGCTGGCGGCGGAAGATTACGTCGTCCCAGGTCTTGTTGCCGTAGACCAGCGTGTGCCGGAGCTTCATCCCGGTCCCCAGGCAGTGCCGCAGGATGCTGAAGTTGGGGACGATGCCCGAGCCGGCGCAGACGTGCACCAAGTGGTCGGTTCGCGACTCGATGTCCGGCGGCAGGGTGTACGGCCCGCCGAAGCCGGTCACCGTCATGCGGGTGCCGGGGGGCGTGCGGAAGACCAGGAGCGGAGAGAGGAGCGGCGGATACCGGGTCACTCCGGAGAGGTAAAGCTCCTCCTTGACGGTGATGGCGAGCTGGCGCTCGTGCGGGGCCGAGGCGAGCGAGTAGGCGCGCGCTGGCTCCTTCTTCCCCTTGAGGTCCTCGAAATACTTGCAGAAGCGGTCGAGCGAGGGGAACTGCTGCGGCTTGATGGTCAGGAAGTGGCCGGGCTGGTACTCCAGCCGGTCGTTGCCGGTGAAGAGCACCAGGGTGGCCGTGTCCTCCGTCTCCCGGATGACCTCGGCCACCATGACCTCCAGCTCCTTGATCCGCGGCCGGGGGGCGGTCTCGGGGTCGAGGGATCGGTGGATACGGGCGGGCGCGGCTGGCTGCATCGGCATCTCTATTGAGACAGGACGCCGCGCTCTTCGGAACGCTCCGCCACTCCGCTGCCCTGCCAGTTGACGCGGTAGACGGCGACGGCGTTGGTCTTGCCCTTGAGGGGGATCGGCTCCAGGTTCTCTCCGGGCGGCGGGGTGGCGAGCTCGCGGAAAAGCGGCTCGGCGATCAGGATCTCGCCGGGGCCGGCCTCGGCGCAGAGCCGCGCCGCAGTATTGACCGCGTCGCCGATCACCGTGTACTCCAGCCGCCGGTCGCTGCCGATGTTGCCCGCGAACACGTCGCCGAGGCTGATCCCGACCCCGACCGAGAGCCGCGGACGGCCCTGGCGGCTCCACTCGTCGTTCAGGCGCTGGAGTGCGAGCTGCATGGCGACCGCGGCGTGGGTGGCGCGGTCCGGGTCGTCGTCGCGCGCGATCGGCGCGCCCCAGAGCGCCATCAGGGCGTCGCCGATGAACTTGTCGAGCGTGCCGCCGTGCTCGAACACGATCTCCACCATGACCGTGAAGAACTCGGTCAGCAGTGTCGCGATCTCGTCCGGGCTCATGGCTTCGGAGAGCGAGGTGAAGCCGCGGATGTCGGCGAAGAGCACCGTGACTCGGCGCTTGGAGCCGCCGAGCTGCACTGAGCCCTCCTGGGCGGCGATCTGCTCGGCCAGGTCCGGGGCGAAGTAGCGCTGGAAGTTGGAGAGGACGACCGCCTCCCGCCGCGCGCGCTCGATCAGGCGGCTGTTCTCCAGGGAGACCGCCGCCATGCCGGAGAAGGCGGCGAGGAACTCGAGGTCCTCCTCGCCGAAGGAGTGGGTGGCGCCGAGGTTGTCCAGATAGATCAGGCCGAGCATCGTCCCCTGGCTCCCCAGGAGCGGCGCGCAGAGGGCGCTCTTCACCTGGTGGTGGAGGATGGTGCCATCGCCGGCCAGGTCGACCGGCACGTTCTCCAGGAGCACCGCGACCCGCTCCTTGACCACCTTGCGGGCGATGGCGCTCGGCACGCGCCAGGGCTCGGACGGGGTTTTTTCTCCCTGATGCTCATGGTGGCGGGAGATCCGCGGCAGCAGCTCGCCTTCGTCGCCAGAGAGCAGGATGGCGACGCGGTCCACGCTCATCACCTGGAACGTGATGCCCACGATCCGCTCGAGCAGGCGGTCGATGTCGGCCTGCCCCGAAAGCTCCTTGGCGATGTCGATGAGGAGCTCCAGCTTGCGCTCCTGCCGGTCGGCGGGGGACTGGCCGGCGATGCGCAGCCGCGAGGTGCCCTGGGCGGTCTCGGAGAGTTTTTCGGAAATGTTGGCCGCGCCGCGGACGGGCATCAGGCGCAGGATCGTGGCGTCGAGGGGGAGGTCCTCGCCCGTCGCGGACAATCCCGGGGTGACGATGGCGGTGGGCTCCTCCTCGCGGACCTCGAAGGCGACCTTGCCGAAGGCGAGGCGGGAGCCGGGGGGCGCGATGCCGTCCCAGACCCGCTGGCCGTTCAAGAAGGTGCCGTTCGTGGAGGCGAGGTCGCGCACCCGGACCCCCTCCCCGCCCGGGGCGACGTCGACCTCGGCGTGCTGGCGCGAGACGGTGGGGTCGTTGAGAGAGAGGTCGCAGGCCACCGACCGCCCCACGATCATGGGACGGCCACTTGCGATCGGGACCGACCGCTGTCCCTCGGTGGCGACCAGCTTCCAGGGCATCCGAGACCTCGCGCGGTAGAGCTCCGCAGAGGGTACGGTACTACATTGAAAGGCGGGAAGGATCGGAATAAAACCGGGTTGAACCCCCGTTTGGAGGTGTGCTACCCTACGCCCGTCCGTTGGAGGGCATGGGTCGCCGACGGACATGTGGCGCATTCGTCTAGGGGTCCAGGACGCCGGCCTCTCACGCCGGTAACACGGGTTCGAATCCCGTATGCGCTACCAAACCCGCCTTGCAAGCTCCCCTTTCAGTTCTCGATCTCTCGCCGATTCTCGAAGGCGGTGACGCCGCTCAGGCCTTCCGCAACACGCTCAGCCTTGCTCAGCATGCGGAGCGCTGGGGCTACAAGCGCTACTGGCTGGCCGAGCACCACAACATGCCGGGCATCGCCAGTGCCGCCACTTCGGTGGTGATCGGGCACGTGGCCGGCGGCACGTCGACGATCCGGGTGGGCGCGGGCGGCATCATGCTGCCGAACCACTCTCCGCTGGTGATCGCCGAACAGTTCGGCACCCTTGCTTCGCTCTTCCCGGGACGCATCGATCTCGGCCTGGGGCGCGCCCCGGGCACGGACCCGGTCACCACCCGCGCGCTCCGGCGGCTGGACGCCGACACCTTCCCCCAGGATGTGCTCGAGCTCATGGCGTACTTCCGCAGCCCGCAGCCGGGCCAGATGGTGCAGGCCGTGCCCGGGTCCGGGCTGGAGGTGCCGATCTGGATCCTGGGCTCCAGCCTCTTCGGCGCGCAGCTCGCCGCCGCGCTCGGCCTCCCCTACGCCTTCGCCTCGCATTTCGCGCCGGCCCAGATGATGAACGCCGTCGAGGTCTACCGCCGCTCGTTTCGCCCTTCGGCGCAGCTCGAACGGCCTTACGTCATGCTCGGGGTCAACGTCTTCGCAGCGGACACCGAGGAAGAAGCCCGGCGGCTGATGACCTCGGTGCAGCAGGCCTGGGTGCAACTGCGCCGCGGCCGGCCGGTCCCCCTGCCGCCGCCGATCGAAGGCTACGAGAGCCGGCTGACAGAGCCGGAGCGGGCGACCCTGGAGCAGGCGCTTTCCTGCTCGGTCATCGGTTCGCCGGAGATGGTCCGCCAGGGACTGGAAGCCTTCGTGGCGCGCACCGGCGCCGACGAGCTCATGGTCGTGTCCCAGATTTACGATCACGCCGCCCGCCTGCGCTCCTACGAGATCGCGGCTGAAGCCTCCTAATTCACCCAGGGGCCCTTGCGGACATTCTTCTCGCCGGGAATGACGCGGAATCCGCGCTTCTTCTTGGCCCGGTTCAGCTTCTGCTGGATCCACCAGCGCTCCAGCCGTAGCCGGTACTCCCGGAAATCCTTCCGCCGCAGGCCGATCCGGCCGCTCCGGTCGACGTAGAACCAGCCCAGGCCGATGCACGTGCAGATGCCCACGAAGCCGGGAACGTCCCGCGTGACCAGCAGGCCGAGGAACGCCCCCAGGAGCTCCAGCGCCACGTAGTACCCGGCCTCGATGGGCAGGATGAACATGAAGAGGACCGTGGCTCCCCGGTGGGCGCGCGCCCAGGCCGCGAGCAGGATGGCCATCAGGGTCCAGCCCTGCATCAGCTGGAAACGGTTCGGAGCGTCCCACCCGGACAGGGACAGCGTCAGGTCCGTCAGGGCGGCCAGGATGCCCCCACCGATGCCGGCGAAGAGCAGCATGCGCCAGAAATGGCGCCGCCCCAGTCCCGAGAAGACGTCCCGCCCCCAGAGGAAGAGCAGGATCAGGGTGATGATGAACCAGAAGCTCGGCCCTCCCGTGTTCACGAAGGGGTAGGTGACGAGCTGCCAGAGGAAGCCCCGCTGCCAGACGAGGGGCGTGATCGTCAGCAGGAGGGGGATGATGCGGGTGGATTCGAAGGCGCCCAGCGTGACCGAGAGCAGCATCGCGCCGGCGATGAAGAGGAGGTCGCGCGGGATCGGCCCGCTGAGACCCCCTCCGCCGAAGCTCTGCCGGGTGGTGGGGCGCGTGTACACGGGGCTAGTCTGTCATGAGTATCTCACCCAGCGCAGCAGCTCCGGGATGGTCGGCTTCTTGCCGTACATGAGGATGCCGATGCGGTAGATGCGTCCGCAGATCCAGACCATCAGCACCAGGAACGCGAACGTCAGGACGTAGGCGGCCGCAACCTGCCAGAGCGGCGGCATCTCGGTGACCATGCGCAGCGGCATCAGCACGGGTGAGAACAGGGGGATCAGCGACGTCACGGTCGAGAGCGTCGAGCTCGGGGCGTTGATGATCATCGGCATCAGGATGGCCGGGACGGCGAAGAGGATACCCAGGGTGCCGGCCACCTGCTGCGCTTCCTGAAGGCTGTTGAAGGCCGCGCCCAGAGCCGCGTAGAAGCTCGCATAGACGAAGAACCCGAGGGTGAAGAAGAGGAGGAAGTTGAGCGCCGTCAGCGGGCTGAGCGTCGGGATCTGGAGCTGGTCGGGCATCGTGGTCATGGTGCTGAGGAGCCCGGGTGCGCTGACCACGACCATGG
>DASUNJ010000290.1:0-7115 GCA_036277235.1 Thermoanaerobaculia bacterium
AGGCATTCACCGACCTTGAACGGACCAAAGCCGGATTGATCGAGCAGCTACGGCTGCGCATCGAGATAGAAGAGATCTTCCATCCGGATGGCCGCGTCGTCGTCATCTCTTCCCCCTCTCGCCCCATCGGCGTCCCGATCGCCGTGGGCGGCGCATACTGGATGCGTGCCGGGGAGGACCTGGCGCCTATGACTGCCGACATGCTCCGGGACATTTTCGACGAAACCGGCCCTGATTTTTCCGCTGAAGTCTGCCCTGGTGCGACCTTCGCCGATCTCGACCCCGCCGCCATCGACATTCTACGCGCCCGATGGCTCGAACACTCCGGTAACCAGGCGCTCGCCAACCGAACTGCATCGCAGTTGCTCGAAGACGCCGAGTTGGTCACGCAAGCCGGAGTGACCTATGCCGCACTCATCCTGGCTGGAACCCGCAAAGCCCTCGGCAGGCTCCTAGCCCAGGCAGAGGTCGTTTTCGAATACCGCTTGACGGAAGCCCCGGGACCTGCCAATCAACGCGACGAGTACCGACAGGGATTTCTGCTGTTCTACGACAAGCTGTGGGAAACCGTGAACCTGAGAAACGACAGGCAGCACTATCAGGACCGCTTTGTCATGCACGAGGTCCCGACCTTGCGGGAGGGCTCGGTCCGGGAAGCCATTCTCAACGCCGTCAGCCACCGCGACTATCGCCATCCTGGTTCCATCTTCATTCGCCAGTACCTCAGGCGAATCGAAATCGTCAGCCCCGGTGGCTTCCCTCGCGGAATCAACGCCGAGAACATCTTGGACAAACAGGCCCCCCGCAACCGGCGAATCGCCGAATCTCTCTTGCGTTGTGGGCTTGTCGAACGATCCGGACAAGGTGCGAACCGAATGCTTGTCGAGTGTGTGCAAGACAGCAAACCGCTCCCGGACTACTCCCGATCCGACGAGCAAGAGGTTTTTCTGCGGCTGCACGGGGATATGCAAGACCCCGCGTTCGTGAAGCTTCTGACGGGGTTGCCGCATGAACAGTCCGCCGCGTTCTCGTCGCACCATTTCCTCGTGCTCGATCACGTGCGCCGGGGCCAACCTGTCCCTCGCTGGTGCCGCGACGAATTGGAATTTCTGCGTTCGCTGGACCTCGTCCACTTCGAGGGCCGAGGACGGGGGACTCGCTACTTCCTGAACGAGAGCTTGTACGATGGTGCCGCTCAAGAGGGTGGTACCGTCCGCCGGTTCGGGTTCGGTCGAACGGCGCATAAGGCCCTCCTGCTCAGGCACATCAAGAAGCAGCGGAACGCTGGCAGCACGTTTGCCGAGTTGCACCAGATCCTCCCGTCCTTGTCACGGGACCAGGTCCAGACACTGCTGAAAGAGCTCAAGAACGAGAGCAAGATCCGCAGCGTCGGCCGCACGAAAGGTGGGCGCTGGCATCCGGTGGAGACGGCTGAATGATCCCGGCCGGCGAGATCCAAAACGCAATTCCAACGCAATTCCGACGCAATCAAGGTCGGGAGGGCGGGTGCCTGAGCTCGTGTTTTCAGAGCTTTGCCGAAATCGGCGGCTCCAGCCCGGCTCGAAGAAAAACGCAATTGAGGACGCAATCCGGCCGTCAGTCACGAGTCGCGGTTATGCGCAGGGCGGGGAGCCGGCGTTTGGAACCAGGTTCCAATCCAGTTCCAATCCAGCCCCAAAGCCGGTGCTCTGAGGTGAGACTCCATGGATAAGACCACCCGCACCGCGATCGAAAAGGCGACCCAGCGCGCCAGGAAGCTGCTGGAGGCTGACTTCGCTGGCTGTCTACATCGCTTCCCCCTTTCCCCAGGCTTCACCTGGCGCACTTCGCCTGACACCTGCTCTCGGAGCCGAAGCTCGGTGAAGCGAGTCATGGATGAGTTGCGCCGGGAGGAAAGAGTCCACCCGGTCGGCACGAAGTGAAACGTTCGATGGTTTCCAGGACCGGCCCCTGAATTTGGCTCAGGGAGTCTTGCGGAAGGAAGCTAATGAGCCAAATCCCCTTCAGACCTGCTGGCGGAAGTCGCTCAGATACAATGAGTTGGGTACAAGGCATTTGGCTCAGAGAGTTCTCCCGACTTCGTAGCGACTCCGTCAAGGGGCGCGGACCCGGCGCGGAGGTCCACACCCTGGGACAGCGTTACCCGCGATATCTGCCCTCTCCGTCTCGCCTCCAACAGAGGAACGAGTCTTCCTCAGCCTGAAAAGTGTCACCGGTGGTGGCACAACGGCACTCAGGCCCTGGTCGCCGAGTACCAAACCCGAGCCGTGCCTTCCCTGGGACCGCTGGCATCCCTGCCGGCTTGTCCGGATCAATCGGCGGAACGCCGCCACCAGCCCATCCGCTGACGGCGGCGAGCAGGGCCGCCGCTCCGATGCCTGCCAGCAGGGTGACGGGATCGAACTTGGGGTGTGACTTGGGGTGCGACTTGGGGTGTGGTCTCAAAACCTTCGAAGCCGACATGCGGCACTTGATCGACACCACCAGAACACTGTTCCCGGGGCAACACCCCCGCGGCAGGAGCGCCGCGGCCTATCTTCACTCGCCCTCAAGCGAATCCTTCAGCCCTAGCTCGCGCAACGCTACCTTGGTCTCCTGGACCTTCTGCGCCGAGACACCGTCCGCAGGAGCCACCTCCACTCGAATCGTGAGCGTCAGACCCGAGCTCGCGGCGAACTTCGACAGCACTTTGGTGTAGAAGTTCATCCACTTTTGGTGTGGCACCTCCCCGCTCCACACGAGACGAGGAAGACCTGCAGGGCCGAGATCGTCCGCTAAGGACGGGTCAGGATCGGCTCCTCCACTATCTCCAGGGGGAGAAGGCATCGTGACGGGAACACCGGGGACCAAAGTCCCACCGCTAGCCGCGGGTGGCGGGCTCGTCTGGCTTGCCTTGTACGCCTCAGCGACCTCGCTCTGGACGATGAAGACATCTTCGGAGATCTCGACGTCCAGGAAGGACAGCGAGCTGTTCCAGTGGAACGGCGCATAGCTGCCGTCAGCCTTCTTGCCGACGTAAGCGAGCATCCCGTTCTCGACGCCGCGCGCGATCGTGTCCTTGATCGACTCAGGGTTGAGCAGGCGCGGGAACTGCGGCGAGGCGAAGAAGGCGTCGCGCACCGACTTGGTGCTCCACTCCTTGAACGCGGGCGGCCAGTTGCGGACAAGGAAGTTGGGGCTCACGCCTTTGGCCTCGATATCGCCCGCCTGGCCTAGACGTTCGAGGATGAGCTGGCCGATCGAAGGCGCGGCGCTAGAGTGGACAAGCCCCAGATCGACGCTCTTCCATTCGCCGTCCTTGCCGAGGAGTAGGACATTCTTGTAGGTCCGCCAGACCGTTTCCTTGATGTCTCGCTGCGCCTTTTTCAAGCTCTCGGCGAGTTGACGCGTCTGACCCTCGTCGAGGCGGAGCTCAGCTTCTTCATCGGCGATGTCTTCCCAGGCGAGCACCTTTCGCGCGTCGTCGCGGAGGGAATCCGATCCTTCTGGCACCGCCCAGACAAGTGCGCTCTTGAACGTGCGGGCCGATGCCCCATGCTCTTTGGTCGCGGCGTCAACGAAGGCGCGCGTCGCCTTGTCAGTGGCAGTCTGGTCTGGCGCGAGCACGACAACCGTCAGGCGTGCCGCGTCGGGGATCTGACCGCTCTTGTCGGGAAAGTAGATCCGATCGACGAGTCCTTTCGGCTCAGCGAATACCTTTTGAACCTCAGCCCGGATACGCTCTTCGACGCGCGGCGACTGGATGCTCGCACGCCGGTCGGCGAGCAGCTTGTTCAGGTTCGGCGACAGGCTGAACCGGTAGCGGTTCTTCTCCGCTGAGAGGTAGTAGCAGGTCGTCGAGAGCGCCTCGAGCGCGGTCTCCACGTTGCCGATGTCGAGGTCCGGCTCGGCAACCGCGAGACGAATCTCCGTAAGAGTAGCCTCGGTCTTTGCCTGGCCGCCGTTCGACTCGAAGAAGATCGTGGTGGCGACTTTCTGATGGAGGCGCGCCTTGCGGATCGTCTCGATTGCCTCCTTGTCGAGGCGGAGGGCATGAGAATCCTTCTTGCCACAGATGTCCGTCGTGACCGCGCCCTCGAGCCGCGCGCCACCGAGCTGCTCGAAGACCGCCGACCGGAACAGCGGGTCGTCGAGCGGCGCCGTTCCCATGCCGATGAGCGGGTCCTTGTGGGCGCCCTTGAAGCCCGCCGGATAGGCGTTGGCCACCCAGAGCGCGAGCAGGCGCAGGATGCCTCGGGTCTGCTGGAACCGGGGCAGCGCCTGCCACTTCCGCTCGAACACGGACAACAGCGTCGGGTGGAACGGATAGGTGGCGGCGAACGCTTCCTGCGCGTGGTCGACCGGAAACCAGCTCGGGACCTGGGTCCGATTGGCCTGGACCCAGCCGGCATACTCCGCAGCGGTCTTTTTGGCGTCGTCCGGCAAGCCGCTCCACTCGAAAAGCCGCCGCCGGATGATCTCCGACGTCTCCGCTTCGGCGGACATGATCATCGCCTTGCCGAGCCGGTCGAGGAGCTTCTCGAAGCGCTGAAAGTCGGCCTCGTCCTCCGGCGTCATCTCGTCGACGACGGACGGCAGCGATACGACCAGCACGACGCGATCCTGCGCCCGCGCCTCCTCGGAAAGATTCTGGACGAACGAGTAGAGCTGGCCGCCCAGACCTGTCTTCCGGTTCCGCTCCCGATTCAGGTAGTTGAGCAGCTCATCCATGAGGATGAGCGCCGGCTTGTCCTTGGGCAGGAATTTCCGAATGACTTCTGTCGATGGTGCGGTGCGCTCCTCGTCGTGCTGGGCAACGACGGCGAAACCCTCCTTGCCGCCAAGCTGGAAGGCGATCTCGCCCCACGGCGTGCGGCGCAGAGGTGTGCCATCCTGGCCGCCTCGCCCTGCGAGCGAGTCGAACTCCGTGCCGACGAAAACCGCTGTCTCGGCGCCGGGTACGGTCGTCACGCCCGCCTTGTCGAGAAGAGCCTGTACTCCCTTCCACTTCGAGGCACCGGGGCCTGCACCGGCGAGATGGTAGAGGAGCGTCAGCGCGTGCGTCTTGCCGCCGCCGAACTGGGTCGTGAGGTTGTAGACCGCCGAGGTCTCGACCTTGATACCCGAGAGCCGCCGGATCACGCCGCCGCCGAGCTCCCGCAGGCTCGACGTCAGGAACGTGCGGTCAAAAAACCGCTCCGGCTTCTGGTAGTCGTCGGGCGCACGCCCGTCCCGGACGTGGTCGAGGTGGACCGCGAACTCGGAAGCATCGAGCGGCCGCCCGTCGCGGAGATCTTCCCGCGGAGTGATGACGTTGTACCAGGGTTTGAGCGCCATGCTCGATCTCCAATCAGAGAACCTTCAGTCTCAGGATCTGGGCGTCGCGAAAGTATCGGCGCGGCCAGCCTCGATCAGCCGCCGCTCGCGCTGCAGCTCCCGCTGCAGCTCTTCCTCAGTCGGCAGGTACTGTAGGTACTTCGCGGCGAAGATCTGCCGGCCTTCGCTCAGCACCGAGTACTTTGCCACTGCCTCGTTCTTCTCCGCGCAGAGAATAAGCCCGACCGTGTGATTGTCTCCTTCGGTCGTACATTGGTCGTCGAACATCCGCACGTAGCCGTCCATCTGCCCCACGTCCTGATGCGTGAGTTTGCCGACCTTCAAGTCGATCAGTACGAAGCACTTGAGGATACAGTTGTAGAACACCAAATCCACGTAGAGGTGAGTGTCCTCGAAGCTCAGCCGCTTCTGGCGGGCGACAAACGCAAAACCCTTGCCGAGCTCGAGCAGGAACTCCTGCAACTGGCCAATGATCGCCTCCTCCAGCTCGCTCTCATGCAGCAGGCGGCCATCGGGCAGGTTCAGGAAGTCAAGCACATAGGGGTCCCGTAGCGAATCGACTGCACTTTGCAGCGACTGACCATGAGTAGCGAGATCCATTACACCGGCCTTGTCGCGGCTCTTCAGCAGCCGTGCAAACAGCAGGGTGTGGATTTGACGCTCCAGGGTAGCGACACTCCAACCTTCTCTTTCCGCCTCGATCTCATAGAACAGGCGCTCTGGCCGGCTGGCCACCTTCATGAGCGCACGGTAGTGCGACCAGCCCAGCAAGGGGGAGAAGCCGCGAATTGGGTCCGCCTGGTCCACCACGAGCGACAGATCCTCCAAGACGCCACCCGCCGTGTGGCGAATCCGCGCAGCGCTGGATTCGCCACCTGCCATGTGGCGAATCTCCGGCTCACGGTCGGCATATACCTGATAAAAGGTTCTGAAGTAGCGTAGATTTGTGGTCGAGAAGCCATTGCCGTAGCGCTTTGTCAGGCGGGAGGAGAGCTCGTCGATCAGCCCTCTGCCGTATTCCGCCCGGTCGTCACCGCCTTGTACCAACTGCACGATCTCGCGCCCAATGTGCCAGTAGGCGAGCACCATCTCGCTGTTGACCGACCGGACGACGTTGGCACGGGCCCTGTCCAGAATATCAGCAACTCGGTCGTAAAGGCTGTCCACATCCCCCGAGACGCCGGCAGACCGCTTCAGAGTTTTTCGCTTCCCATCTTTCTGTTTCATTGCCGTGTCTCGTCCCTCGTAGCGGGTGTTGAGAGCCCGCTGTCGTCGGTCCCGAATGAATAGGCAGCATTCGTCATGCATCGCACTCTTCAGCCCTCAGGTCCGACGGAATCGCGCCGTGTTGACGTCGAGTGTCCAGTCTTTGAAAAAACCGTAAGGGAAGGTGGCGGTTTCGCTGCGTGAGCCGACGACGACGAGCGTCTCGCCGCCAAGGCCGGCGCGCGTGGGAATCTCCATCGCCTTGACGACCTGGTCGGCGAGGTGGCGCACCAGCTCCGCCCCCTGGCTTGGGTCGCGGCGGTAACAAAACACGACGCGCAGACTCGCGCGCACGCACAGGACCTTCCATAGCGAGTAGGCGACCCGGTCATCGGCCAGGCTGTTCTCCAGCTCGAAGACGCCGACGGGAAAGCGCCACCGCCGATCGCCGGCGACCTCGAAGGCCACGACGTCGAGCGACAGGTATTCCGAACGCGGTATGGGGAGCAAGTCTGACCGGTGTCCGCGTGCCGCTCCGCACCAGCCCATCTTCGGGAAGGTGCCGACAACGATGCCCGTTAGAGCCGCGGTCC
>DASUNJ010000291.1:0-2515 GCA_036277235.1 Thermoanaerobaculia bacterium
AGCGGCCATGGCTGTGGCGCATGCGATTTTGGTGATTGTCTACAACCTCATCCGGGATGAGAAGACCTACCAGGAGTTGGGGGCTACGTACCACGATCAGCGCTCTCAAAAAGTCGTTGTTCGTCGGCTGACCAAGCGCTGCTCTGAAAAAGGGCGCTGTGCGACATTTTTCCCCAATCTTCGGGTGCCCCGCAGGGGCATGAGGAACTCCCAGGGAAAACGCTCACATCAAGAGTCAGGTGGGAGGGACGGGTCCCTGGTGCCCCGTCCCCGTTTCTGGCAGGGCGCACCCCGGCCGTACAGGGCCGCCCCGATTTGGTAGGTAGTTGCATCGATTGTCAAAGAACCCACCGCCCGGCCTCCGCCGGGGGCGCGCCAGACTTCTCCTGCGTCTGGATTGACGCTACTATATGCATATAGATGTTTCTTGGTCAACAGAAGATATCTCCTGGCATTGACCGCTTGATCCACGCAGGAGCGGCTCGGGCGGTGCGCGAGCGCCTCGCGCACGACACGAACGGCTCGGACAGCGCACGAGCGCCTGGCGCACGAGATAAACGGCTCGGGCTGTGCACGAGCGCCTCGCGCTCAAGATGAATAATCCCAGGCTATGCGCGAACGCCTCGCGCACGAGATGAGCGGCTCAGGCGATGCGCGAACGCCCCGTGCGCAGGAGGAGTGTCGGCCACGAGTCAGTAGAAGAAGTCACCAGCCCCATTGACATCACGTTGACGCTATTATATCCTATCTCAATCTGCCAACAGTGACAGTGTTGCAGACCATTCCCTGTATCTCTTGCCCGCTCCCTGCTTTCCGGGGACGGCAGGGGAAGGGGCTTCCTCGACAAGCAGGCGCATCAGGGAGGGGGAGGAGGTCCGGCGCAGCCGGACCACTGGGAGCGTCGGCGTCCCGCCGGCCTCAGGCATTCCCCTTCCCGCTGGTTCTTTGACAATCGATGTATACCGTCAAAACCGGGGCAGGCCCTGAACGGCCGGGGTCTGCCCTGTCAACCTTGGGAAGGGCCAGGGCGAGGCCCCGTCCCCGGTCCCATCACTCACCGTAAGTAGCGTTACACTTGACCGGGCCGGCATCCCGGTTTTTCTCTGAACCTCATGCGCCAGATCATTGTTCGACGAGCAGTCGTCTCTGAGCAGAAGCTTCTCGAAGCGCTTCAATGGCGAGCCTCTCTAAATAACCCTGGCGATCGTGATGCCCTGCTGGCGAACCCAGACTCCATTGAACTACCAGTTTCGCAGATTGAAGCTGGTGGAGTTTTCGTCGCAGAAGCAGCGGGTTCAGTCGCAGGGTTCGCTGCGATCCTTCCCCGTGAAGATGGAGATTCTGAGTTGGACGCTCTCTTCGTTGAACCGGAGGCTTGGAGACAAGGTATCGGCCGAGCCCTCGTCGAGTATTGCTGCTCAGCCGCCAAGGCCGCAGGCGCAGCATCAATCCACGTCGTTGGAAATCCTCATGCGGAAGCCTTCTATAAATCTTGCGGGTTCAAATTGCTCGGTACAAAGCAAATGCGGTTCGGCGTTGGGCTCCTTATGGAGAGAGGTCTCAAATGAGTCTGGTTCTGTCGTCCGGGGCGGCCGATCAAGGCTTCCGGATCTCCGCCAACCGGCGCTCCATGTGGGCCAGGCCGGCATGGTGCGGGTCGATGCGGCGCAGGTGGTCGCGTGCCTGGGTGATCAGGGCTACGGCCCTGGCCCGGCGTGTGGGCTCGTCGCCGGCGGCCGGATCGGCGAGGATGTCGATGGCGATCTGAAAGTCGGTCAGGGGGATGCGATAGTGATCTTCGCCGTAATTGCGCACGATGATCTGCCGGGTCTGGCGGTGCAGCTCGAGCGCCTCGGCCGGCCGGCCCTCGCGGCGCCGCTGTTCTCCGAGAATCGAGAGCAATTCCCCGCGCGCGTCGACGCCGACGCTGCCGAGCTTCTCGAGCCCGGCGATGGCTCGCTGCAACTCGGCCATGCCCTCCTCGAGGCGGCCCAGGGCGAGCAACACCTGCGCGCGACCGCCGCGCGCTTTGAGAATGAGAGAATGGCCGCCGCCGACGAGCGGCTCCAGCTCGGCGATCCCTTGATCCAACGCGGTGAGCGACTCTTCGTGGCGCTCCTGGTAGAACAGGAGCTGGCCGAGGAAGAGCCGGGCGCTGGCGGCGCCGAACAGGTCGTTGTCCGCGAGGGCCTCGACGACCTGGCGGGCGGCGGTCTCCGCGGGCTCGTACTGGCGCAGGTCCGTCAGTGCCCTGGCGAGGAACCCGAGGGTCATCGCGGTTTCGGGATGGCGGTCGCCGAGGACTCGCACGCGCAGCTCGTAAGCCTGCCGCAGCTCCCGCTCGGCTTCGTCCGTGCGCCCGCGGTCCAGCAGCAGACTGCCGAGGTTGTGGTGCGGATAGGCGAGCCTGGGGTCATCGGCCGGCAGGCGGGAGCCGAGCACGGCAAGGCTCCCGCGGAAGTCCGCCTCGGCCTCGTCCGATCGGCCCAGCGTGTCCAGGAGCACGCCGCGGTCG
>DASUNJ010000292.1:0-13523 GCA_036277235.1 Thermoanaerobaculia bacterium
GGTGTGGGCCGAGAAGACCAGGTTCTGCCCCACGGCCTCGAGCTGCTCGGGCAGGGAGGAGCCCTCGCCCGGGACGAGGTCGGACAGCAACCGGGTACCGAGGGCGGTGCCGTCGGTCACCCAAAGCTCGCGGCCGTGGGTGCCGTCGCCGGCGGCGAAGTAGACCCGCTCTCCGGCACTGGTCAGCCAATGGATCTCGGAGGAGCGCGGGCCGGGGAAGACGTCCCGGAGCCGGAAGGTGCCGGCCTCGGTGCTGTCGCTCACCCACAGCTCCTCGCCTGCAGTCCCATCGGTGGCGGCGAAGACGAGCTTGCCTCGTGCCGAGGCCCAGGAGCCCGGGGACGGGTCGATGCCGGAGCCGGGCCCGGGGAGGATGTCCCTGACTCGCCAGGTGTTGATGCCGTCGCTCGCCCAGAGCTCGCGGCCGGAGGAGCTGTCGTCTGCGGAGAAGAAGACGCGGCTCCCGACCCGGGTGAGCCCGTAAGGGTGCGAGGAGGCCGGGCCTGGCGCGATGTCGGCGACCTGGACGGTTCCGGCCGCGGTGCCGTCCGTCCGCCAGAGCTCGTCGCCGCCGGGTCCCGCGCCGCTGTAGAAGAGGAGGGTGCCGGCCGGGGTGAGCTGGGTGGGGAAGAGGGCCGTGGGCGGGGCCTCCCGGACCGGAACGGTTCCGGCCTCGGTGCCATCGGTTTTCCAGAGCAGGTCGCCCGCGGAGAGGAAGACCTGTCCGCCGAAGGGGGTCAGTCCGTCCGGCGAGCCCTCCGAGAAGGGGTTGGCCGGGTCCAGGTCGTGCTTCAGGACGGCGGTCCCCGCTCCGGTGCCGTCGGAGACCCACAGCTTGCGCGACTCGGAGCCAGTCATGGCGTTGAACAGAACGCTCCCGCCCAGGGGCGTGATCTCGAAGGGCACGGAGCCTGCCGCTCCGGGGAAGAGGTCCGCCACCTGTTCCGTCCCGGCCCCGGTACCGTCGCTCTTCCACAGCTCGGCGCCGGACAGGCCGTCCGTTGCCTGGAAGAACAGGGTGCCGTTCGCATCGGTCATGTTCCCGGTGGTGAAGAGCGAGCCCGTGTGCGCCACCTCGAACGCGGAGGTCTGGGTGTTGATCTCGGCGAACTGCTGCGTGCCTGCCGGAGTGCCGTCGGACGCGTAGACCTCGAAGTCCCAATCCTCGTCGAACGCGCGGAAGTACCAGCGGCCTCCCCAGACCGCGCGGAGGTCGGTGATGGGGCCGTAGGGATGGAACGTGGAGCTGCCGGCGCCGGGATTAAGGTCGGCGAGGAGCGTGGTGCCCGCCGCGGTGCCGTCGCTCCTCCAGGGCTCCAAGCCGTTCGTGCCGTCATCCGCGAAAAAGGTCAGCACCGTTCCGACGACGGCGAAGCCGGCCGGACCCAGGAAGGAAAGGCCGGTCCCCGGGCCTGGGCGGATATCCTTGACCAGGGTGGTGTTGGCCTCGGTGCCGTCGCTCCTCCACAGCTCGGCGCCGTGGGCGTCATCGAAGGCCCGGAAGTAGATCCAGGAGCCCAGGACCGTCAGCTCCGACGGAGAGGAGTTGTCCGGGCCGGGCCGTATGTCCTTGACCAGGGTGGTGTTGGCCCCGGTGCCGTCGCTCTTCCACAGCTCGTAACCCTGCTGACCGTCCGAGGCCCGGAACAGAATTCCGCCGTTCAGCTCGACGAGGGAGAACGGTTGCGATCCCTCCGGACCCGGATAGATGTCCTTGACCAGGACGGTGCCGGCCGCGGTGCCGTCGGTGGCCCACAGCTCGATGCCCGAGGTCCCGTCCTGAGCCGCGAAGTAGAGACGGTTCCCCGCGGCGAGGGCGGACCGGTAGCCCGGGAGGTCGCCTCCATTGGAGTAGACGGAATCCGCCGTCCCCGGGTTGATGTCCTTGACCAGGACCGGCCCGGCCGGGCTGCCGTCGAAAGCCCAGAGCTCCCAGCCGTGAGCGCCATCGTTGGCGCTCAGGAAGACGGTCGTGCCGATGCGGCCCAGAAGCCGGGGAGCGGCGTTCCCGACCCCGGGCCAGAGATCGGCGAAGAGCGCGGTGCCGGCCGCGGTGCCGTCGGTCTTCCAGAGCTCCCCTCCGGTTGCGTCCTGATAAGTCGAGAAGTAGAGGGTTCCCCCCAGCTCGAAGAAATCCGAGGGGGAAGAGCCCGTCAGCCCAGGAGTGAGGTCCTTGACCAGCACCGTCCCTGCCTCGGTGCCGTCGCTCTTCCAGAGCTCGGAGCCGTGGGCACCGTCGTCGGCCGAGAAGTAGAGCGAGGAGCCCCAGACCGCCAGCCGGAAGATCCAGGAGGCACAGGAGCCCGGACAGACGTCCTTGACCATCCGGGTGCCGGCCGCGGTGCCGTCCGTCCGCCACAGCTCCGTGCCATGGATGCCGTCCGAGCTCGTGAAGTAGAGAACGCCCCCCATCTCCACGAATGGGGCCTCGAACGGCCACTGCCAGGTGCCGCCGGTGGTGGACGTGTTGACATCCTTCACCGGCGCTGGCGTCTGCGCCAGAGCGGCGCCGGAGATGAGAGCTGCCAGGACCAGCACCAGGACGCGCCTGCTCATTCGATCCTCCTCAGACCCGGGATGAACTTCAACTGAATGTGTGGTTTATTGTACCGCACCATGACAAAGACGACCCGCAGCTGGACCCTGCCCCTCCTGGTGGCGCTCGCCCTGGCCGCCGCCGGCATCAGCCTGATGCTCACGAGCTATCACCTGACCCAGGAGCCGGGGGCGGTGTTCGGCCTGGCCTGCGATGCGGAGGAGGGGGGCTGCGCCGACGTTTTGGCCAGCCCCTGGGCCGTGGGCCCGGGAGGGGTTCCGACCGCCACCTACGGGGCGGTCTACTTCGGCGCCCTCGGCCTCTGGTACCTGGCGGTGGGACGGCCGCGGGGAAAAAAGGGGAGGTACTGGCACGCGATCCCCCTCGGGCTCAACCTGGCCGGCGCGCTCCTATCGGCCTTCCTGATCAGCGTCATGCTCGGCAGCCTGGACGCTGTCTGCTGGTGGTGTACGCTCACGCACCTGATCAACTTCGCCATGCTCTTCCTGGCCTGGAAGCTGTTCCGCGAGGCTCAGGGCGGCGAGGAAGAGGGCTGGCCGCCCGCGCGCCTGGGCTTCGCCGGGGTCCTGTTGATGATCGCTTGGTCCGCCCTCTGCGTGCAGGCCCTGCTGGTGTCGGCGGCGCGCCGGACCGCCCGCGAGGCGAGCGACTACGCCCGCACCTTCTACGAGGACACGGACCTCCAGCGCTATCTCCAGCAGCGCCAGGCCTCGGCCGCCGTCCCCATCCGGTCGGACGACCCGGTGCGGGGCAACCCGGCGGCGCCGCACACCGCGGTGGTCTTCAGCGATTTCCAGTGCCCCGCCTGCCTCGGCTTCGCCGAGGCCTTCGAGCGCGACATCCTGCCCGCGATGGGGGACCGGCTGCGGATCGTCTACAAGCACTTTCCCCTGGAGCCGGAGTGCAATCCCCTGTTGCAGCAGACCGTCCACGCCCAGGCCTGCGAGGCCGCGGACCTGGCCGAGGCCGCCCGGTCCCTGGGGGGAAGCGACGCCTTCTGGAACCTGCACGACCGTCTCTTCGCGATCCAGGCCGGCCTGGGCCAGGCTCCCTGGACGAAGCTGGCCACGGAGGCCGGCCTGGATCCGGCCCGAGTGGCCGAGCTGATGAACAGCCGTGCCTTCCGCGACCGCATCCGTGAAGACGCCGAGCTCGGCGGACGGCTCGGCATTCATTCGACCCCGACGGTTTTTCTCGACGGCAAGAAGATGGACAACTGGCAGCGGCTGGATGTGTGGCAAGCCCTGACGCGATGAGAGGGGGCCAAGCCTCGGGTACAATGAGATCCATGATCAGGGGGCATATGGCGACGTCCGCGAAATCGATCCTGTTGGGTGAGGCCGCCGCTCATGGCGGAGGTATTCCTTGACTGGCGACCGACGCCAGCGTCTCGTGTTCGTAAGTCATAGTGGCGCGGACACATGGGTGGCCAAGCAGATTGCACGCGAGATTGCCGACACTGGCGCAGTTCCCTTCCTAGACGAGGCGGAGATCGACGTTGGCGCTGACTTCGAGGACGATATCCTCACATTCCTCGAAAAGGCCGATGAGCTTGTGGTGCTCATCACGCCTTAGGCACTCGACCGTCCCTACGTCTGGGCAGAGCTCGGAGCAGCTTGGGGCCGGCGCATCCCGATTGTTGGTCTCCTCCACGGGCTTTCGGCAGGCGAGTTGCAATCCAGGGCTGGCGTCCCTATCCTGCTCAAGAAGCGGGACTTGCTATCCTTGAACGAGATCGACATTTACCTCGGCCAGCTCCGAGGCCGGGTCAAGGGAGACTCTGGAGCCTCCGAGGAGGAAGCGGAATGAAGGAGCCTCAGGTATTCATCTCGTACTCGCACGATGATGGCGATTGGGTACGTGAATTCGCCGAAGCACTCCGCACGCAGAGCGTGAACGTGTGGTTGGACGAATGGCAGGTCACCCCTGGCGAACCGCTCCGCGATGCGATCGAAGCAGGTCTGCGAAGCAGTGACGCCATCGTGGCCATACTGTCGCAAACCAATGCCCAGCGTCCGAACGTGCTCTTCGAGCTAGGCGTCGCGCTCGGTATGGGAAAGCGCCTGATTCCGATCGTTCCCGCGGATCTCGAAGGTTCTGCCATTCCATTTGGGCTCCGTACACGCCGTTACCTTAAAAGGGGAACGCCGGGCGAAGCGGCTCGTGAAGTTGCAGAGGCGCTGAAGGGCAAGGCAGCCTGATCTAGAACGGACGGGAGGCAAAAGCGCCAAGTGCCGCCGTCCAGGCCGCAGGGCTCAGGTCCCGCGGTGCAGAGCGATGATCGTTCCAATCAGGAACAGCGCCACCCAGACCGGCCAAGGCCCGTTGGCGCCGGCCAGAACCGCGCCGGCCACGATGCAGAAGCCGCCGAAGAGCGTGCCCCGCAGACCGCGGAACGGATTCTCGGGACGCCTCGTGGCCTGCTCCAGGAGGCGCAGCCCCTCCAGGACCAGCATCGGAGACTTGGAGACCGCCTCCAGCACCTCCGGCATGCCGCGGAGGAACTGCTGCAGGAGATGCTGCGGGCTGAACTGGTCCCTGAAGATGGTGTGGGCGTGGGCCTGCGAGACCGCGGCCACGTCGAGGCCGGGCTTGAGGATCTGGCCGACCCCCTCGAACGTCACCAGGGCCTTGACCATGAGGACCATCTCGACGGGGAAGAACATGCGGTGCTGCGCGCCGAGGTTGACCGAGCGCATGATGAGCTGGGCGAGCGAGAAGTCGCGGAAGCTGGAGCTGCGGTTCCAGCGGTGGAGGATCTCGGTGACCTCGCGCTTGAAGCCGTCCGGGTCGGCGCCCGGGCCGGGCTGCGCGATCTGCGAGAGATAGCGCGCCGCGCCCTCGGCGTCGCCCATCACCAGCGTGTAGTAGTAGTAGAGCATGGTCCGCCGCAGCTCCTCGGTGAAGCGCCCGACCATGCCGAGGTCGATGAACCCGAGCTGCGGACCGGGGAGGACCAGGAGGTTGCCGGGGTGCAGGTCGGCATGGAAGAAGCCGTCCCGAAAGAGCATGCGGATGATGCTCGCGGCGCCCAGGTCGACGAGCCGGTCGCGCTCCTCCTCGGTGAGCTGCCGGGTCTCGGGAGCGCCCGGCTTGTAGCCCTTCAGGAACTGCATGGTGAGCACCCCGCGGCCGCTGCACTGGCGGTAGATGCGCGGGAAGACCACCCCTTCCAGGTCGTGGAAGTTGGCGGAGAACGTCTCTGCGTTGTCGGCCTCGCGCCGCAGGTCCACCTCGCGGCGGGTGTATTCCACGAACTCGGCGATGACCTGCTTGGGCCGGTACTGCGACAGGAAGATCTGCAGCACAACGCCCAGGAAGCGGAGCAGGATCGCATCCCGGTTCAGCGTCTCGCGGATGCCCGGCTTGACCACCTTGAGGATGACCGAATCCCCTTCGAGCGTCGTGGCGCGGTGGATCTGGGCGATCGAGGCCGAGCCGATGGGGACCTCGTCGATCCAGGAGTACATCTCGGAGACGGGGCGCCCCAGGTCCGCCTCGATCAGCTTCAGGTAGCGGTCGAAGGGGACGACCGGCAGGCGGTCGAGGAGGTTCTTGAGTTCCTCGGTGATCTCCACGGGGAGGATGTCCTGGCGCAGGGCGAGAACCTGGCCGAGCTTGATGTAGGTCGGCCCGAGGATCTCCAGGCGGCGGCGGAGCTGCACCGGGAAGGGCTGGTCGCGCAGCGTGCGGTCGAGGAACGGCCGCACGAGCCAGGCGATCAGCCGTTCGAGCAGAAAGAACAGGCGGAAGCCCCGGCCGCGCCCCTCGCGCAGGCCACGCTGGGTGTGGGCGACGATCGCGCCGAGCAGCAGGGCGAACAGGTGGCGGTTGACCGTGATCAGGCGCCGGAAGAGCCCCTGCGGCGCCGTGTCCGGCAGGATCTCGAAGCCAGCGAGCGTGTTGGGCAGGGCCCGATCCCCCATGCCCGGAGATACCGGGGACACTGGGGGATCGGCCGTCTCGGTCTCGGTGACCGCTGTCGGTGTGGTTCGGGGCTCCGCCTGCATCACGCCTCAGAGTCTACACCGGGCCCCGGCCCCCTTCAGATTTCATTGACCGGCCGTGATGCTCTGAGTCTGGGGATTGTTGTCCAGCCTCTGCCAGCAGGCGTCGCCGCTGCACGGAGTCCCGGAATGGCGCCAGATCGCGCCGCTGGCGTGGATTTGGTAGAGCTCCGACCCAGCCTAGACGATTGCCTCGGTCTGGGTGTTCTTGTCGAGCCTCTGCCAGCAGGCGTCGCCACTGCACGGGAGGCCTGCATGGCGCCAGATCGCGCCGGTGCCGTGGAGCTGGTAGAGCGCCAAGCCACCAGCCGCGATTGCCTTGGTCTGCGGGTTGTTATCGAGCCTCTTCCAGCAGGCGTCGCCGCTGCACGGGAGACCGGCATGGAGCCAGATCGCGCCGGTGCCGTGGAGCTGGTAGAGCGCCAAGCCACCAGCCGCGATCGCCTTGGTCTGCGGGTTGTTGTCGAGCAACTTCCAACCCGGGCAGGAGCTGCCGCTGCTGCACGGAGTCCCGGTAAAGTGCCAGATTGCGCCGGTGCCGTGGAGCTGGTAGAGCGCCCAGCCACCAGCCGCGATCGCCATGGTCTGCGGGTTGTTGTCGAGCAATTGCCAACCCGGGCAGGAACTGCCGCTGCACGGCTCTCCGTTAAAGCTCCAGATCGCGCCGGTGCTGTGAAGCTGGTAGAGCGCCGTACCCGCCGCCACGATCGCCTTGGTCTGGGCGTTGTTGTCGAGCATCTGCCAACCCGGGCAGGAGCCGCCACCGCACGGAGTGCCCGTATAGCGCCAGATCGAGCCGTCGTCGCGGAGCTGGTAGAGCTTCGTCCCGCCAGCCGCGATCGCCTTGGTCCGGGGGTTGTTGTCGAGCAACCTCCATCCCGTGCAGGTGCTGCCGGTGCACGGCGTGCCGTTGAATCGCCAGATCGAGCGGTCGTCGTGGAGCTGGTAGAGCTCAACCGCAGACGTCAGGGTGGGACAGAGGGCAAATGCCAGATACAGGGAGAACCATCTCATCGCAGACCTCCTCTTGGGGAAAAGCCCCTTAGCGTTCGTTCAACAGAGAACGAAGGCGAGGCTGCTTTCCCCTCAGAGAGGCCTGGGAACTGAAGCCGATCCTACCGGTTGCGCCCGTACTGCTCGTGGCTCGACACCCAGTCGAGCGACGAGATGGCCGAGGCCAGCGAGATCTCGCCCGCCAGGACGACGCCCGCGACGATCTCGGCGAGCTTCTTGACCTTCCCCTTGCCCACGCAGCCCAGGATCTCCAGGCACTCGCGCTGGGTCGCGAGGCCCGTGCCGCCGCCGTGAGTGGCCACGATCAGGGACGGGATCGTGATCGAGATGTAGAGGTCCTTCTCCGGCGTGATCTCCGTGTAGACGATGCCCGCCGAGGACTCCGCCACGTTGGCCACGTCCTGGCCGGTGGCGATGAACATGGCCGTGATGCCGTTGGGGGAGTGGGCGCCGTTGTTGTTCGCGCCGGAAATGAAGGCGCCGACGTTGGAGATGCCGGCGTGGTAGTGGAGCGTCTCGGGATCGACCCGCATGTTCTGGATCAGGATGTCGCGGGGGATGGTCGCCTCGGCGGTCACGCGCTTGCCGCGGGTGCGCATCACGTTGATCTGGGATGACTTCTTGTCGGTGGCGAAGTTCGACTCCAGGTAGAAGTGGCGGATCTTGTCGTGGTTCTCCAGGATCCACGAGCAGGCGGCGAAGGTGGCGCGGCCCACCATGTTCTGGCCCGCGGCGTCGCCGGTGGTGTAGTTGAAGCGCAGGAAGACCAGCTTGTTCGACAGGTAGCGGTCGATGTAGGTCAGCTTGGCCACGCTGGAGGTGCCCTCGGCCTCCTCGCGGATCTGGTCGATGTTTTCGTCCACCCACTTGACGAAGTCGCGGCCGTCGCGGGCATTGTCGAAAATGAACACCGGCGCGCGCTGCATGCTGTCGCCGACAACGGTGCAGGTGACGCCGCCGGAGAGGTTGAGCACCTTCATGCCGCGGTTGTAGGAGGCCACCAGGGTGCCCTCGGCCGTGGCCAGGGGGACGATGAACTCGCCCTGCGCGTGCTCGCCGTTGATCTTGATCGGCCCGGCGAAGCCGATGGGCACCTGGGCGACGCCGGTGAAGTTCTCGATGTTGCCGGTGGTGATGGCGGGGTCGAAAGAGAACTTGTCGATGTGCTGGAGCTTGTGGCCCGAGAACTCCTCGACGAACTTCTGCCGGGCGCGGATGATCTCCGGGCTGGCGTTGTTCTCCTTGTCCGCCGGGACGGAGGTGCGCTTGACGCGCTCGGCGATGGCATCCTTGACCTTGAACGAGAGAGAGCCGAAGGGCTCGGTGTCGAAGGCGAGGGTGATCTCGTGCTGCCCCTTGTCGAGCTGGTCGCACAGGGCGTGGATGCGGACCACGCGGGCGAGCGGGAACGCCACGGCATTGTTCGGGTTGACCTCGGTGCCGGCAACCCTGTCGCCATTGAGCTCCAGGGTGAGCCGCTCGAGCGGGACGGCGCGGCCGTCGATCCGGACTTCCTAGAGCTGGGTCAGGGTGGCGTTGCTCAGCCGGTTCTTGAGGCTGAACCGAACGCCGTCCTCGACGTTCTCGAGGCTGCCCTGCGTGTACATCTGCTTGAGGATGAGGGATGGAATCTTCATGTCAAGGGCCTCTCCGTCGCGGAAGGTTGGAACCGCGCGAGCATATCGCGGCGGCGCCCGGGGGGGAAGGACAACAAGGACCTCAAGGACCTTAGGGACGCAAGACCGCAGCCGCGTCCTTGAGGTCCTTGAGGTCCTTGTTGTCCTTGATTTCCGCGGCCCTGCCAGTCAGCCCATCATCCCCTTCGCCTCCTCCAGGCAGCGGCAGAAGGTCTCCACGCCGCGGTCGATCTGCTGCGGCGTGTGGGTGGCCATCACCTGGAAGCGGAAGCGCGCCCGACCGCGGGGGACGGCCGGGAACTCCACCAGGTTGGCGATGAGGCCGTTCTCCTCCAGCAGCCGGCCCGTCCACTTGCCCACGGTATCGTCGCCGGCCATCACCGGGACCACGTTGCTCGGCTCGCCGAGGCACTCGACGCCGCGCACCTCGAAGCCGGCGCGCAGCCGGAGGATGTTGTCGAAGGCCTGCTCGCGCAGGACCGCGCCCTCGGGGCCGCGGACGATGCCGAGCGCCGCCAGCACCACGCCCGCCTGCACCGGGGAGAGCCCGTTCGAGTACATGTGCGAGCCGCCGTAGATGCCCAGGTACTGGCGCACCGAGCGGTCGTTGGTCGCCACGAAACCGCCGTTGCTCCCGAAAGTCTTGGAGAAGCTGCCCATGACGAGGTCGACCTGGCCGAGCATGTCCTGGAGCCCGATCTGCCCGGTGCCGTCGGGGCCGGAGGCGCCGAGGTCGTGCGCCACGTCCATCATCAGCACGGCGCCGAACTCGCGGCAGGCCGCCTGGAGAAGGGCGATGGAGGGGCTGTCCGAATCCATGGAAAACAGCCCCTCGGATACGACGAGGATGGCGTTCTCGGTGTCCTTGCTGCGGATCTTGCCCAGCCGGTGACGCAGCGCCTCGACGTCGTTGTGGCGGAAGAGATAGAGGTTCTGGGTGGCGGCCCGGGCCCCCTGCATCAGGCAGGCATGGGCGAGCTGGTCGATCACGACGTAGTCGGTCGGCCGCACGAGCCCGGTGATGGTGCCGAAGCCCGCGGCCCAGCCGGTGGGGAAGAGGAGCACGTTCTCCATCCGCAGCAGGTTCCCGAGGGCGGCCTCCAATTCCCGGCCGAGGCGGGTGTTGCCCTGAAGCATGGGGGATGCGGCGGTGTGCGGTCCGAGCTCCTCCAGGGCGGCATGGGCGGCCGCGAGGATCGCGGGATGGGACGCGAGGCCCAGGTAGTCCTGCGAGCCGAAGTTGATCCCTTGGACCTTGCGGCCGTTCTGGCTCTCCAGCCGGGTCTCGGTGCCGGGCCGGTCCTGAAGGGTGCGGGCATAGGGCCAGGTGTTGAGGCCGGCCCGCAGGTCGAGCCACTCGCCGAGTGGCCGGGTGCGCTGAGTGAGGTGGGCGCCCTTGGGATGGGCGAACAGGCCCAGGTGTTTGCCGAAAGCCTCTTCGACGAGGTGGTTGTCCATAAGAGTGGTTTCCATGCGCTCTCCTCTCGCGTTGCCGGGGGACTTTACCTTCCGCGCTGTGCGCCGCCACTACCCGAAAGGATGGGAAAAAGGGCGCGAAGGGATAGGCGGGTGGCATAATCCCTCCGCATGCCCGTCACCGGCGACCGGCCGTCCTCGCGCATCCCCTGGCTGAAGATCGGGGCCGAGACCTTCTTCGTCATTCTGGGCGTGCTGCTCGCCCTGGCTCTCGACGAGTGGCGGCAGGGACGGCGGGAGCAGGAGGTCGTCGTCCTGGCCCTGGAGAACATCCGGAACGAGATCCAGGCGAACCGGCCCGATGTCCGGCGCGCCCTCGCCCATCACCGCGACCTGCTGCGCCGCCTGAAGGAGACGCCGGGGATCGGCATCGCCCTCAAGCCGGCGATGATCCGCAACAACGCCTGGCAGGCGGCCCAATCCAGCCAGGCGGCGGCCAGGATGGATTTCTCCTCGGTGGCGGCCTTCTCCAAGATGGAAGAGATCCAGGAGGACTATCAGAGCCTGTTGGCGGGCGTGATGCCCCTCCTCTACCAGATGGACCAGCGATCGGCCATGCCGCTGATCGTCCAGGACCTCGTCTGGTTCGATGAGAAGCTTCTGCAGGTCTATGACGAGGTGGAGCGGGCGATCCCGAGCGACTGAGCGGCAGCCGCCGCCCGCGCCTGCGGCGGCAGTGGCCGGAGCCCCCACTCGGGCTCCTTCAAAGGCACATGGCTCATGGCGTGCTCAGCCATGGCCGTGATGGTGAGGCTCGGGTTCACCCCCAGGTTGCCCGGCACCATGGCGCCGTCCACCACGTACAGGTTGGGATAGCCGTAGACACGGCTCTCGGCGTCGATGACCCCCTCCTCGGGCGAGGAGCCCATGTGGGCGCCACCCAGGATGTGGGCGGTCGTGGGGACGTTCAACAGCACCTCGTTGATGGCGCTCGAGGGGAAGCCGTCCATGCGCTCCGCCATGTAGCGCGCGGCGTCGTTGGCAATGGGAAGGTAGCTCGGGATCCCCGGCTGGCCCGGATCGTTGCGGCTGGTCAGGCTCTTCCGGAACGGCCACCACCAGCGGCGCTCGCGCACCAGGCGAATCGAGTTGTCCAGGTTCTGCATTACCAGGATGATCGTCGAGCGCTTCGCCCAGCCCATGGGGCTCAGGCTGCGCACGAAGTCCACGGGGTGGCGCGCGCAGGTGGCGAGCCACTTCAGGGGACGCGTCAGGCGGGTGCCCTCGCCGGTCAGCAGCGTGGCCAGGCCGCTCATGGCGTCCGACCCGGCGGAGTAGCGGACGGTTTCGACATAGGTGTCCGGGTCGGGATGGAAGCCGGCGGCGATGGCGATGCCGCGCGAGTAGTCCACCTTGCCGTGCCGGGCCGTGACGCCGCAGATGATCTCGCTGTTCGTGCGCACATAGCTCCCCAGGGCGGGGGAGAGCTGGGGGAGCGATCCCCGATCGCGGCACTGGAGGAGGAGGTTCACCGTCCCCAGCGCGCCGGCCGCGAAGACCACGCCTCGCGCCCGGATCGTCCGGCGGCGCTTGAAGAATTTGCGGGTCGAGCTTTCGACGGAGACTACGTAACCATCGCCTGCCATCGCATCGTCTACCGGACGCACGTCGGTCACCCGCGTCTCGGGCAGGATCTCGGCGCCGAGCTTCTCGGCGAACCAGAGGTAGTTCTTGTCCAGGGTGTTCTTGGCGTTGTGCCGGCAGCCCACCATGCAGCCGCCGCAGTAGGTGCAGGTGGCGCGCTCCGGCCCCTCGCCGCCGAAGTAGGGATCGGGCACCCGCTCACCGGGCGCATTGCCGAAGAGCACGCCCACCTGCGTGGGCTCGAAGGTGTCCTCCTTGCCGATGTGGCGGGCGAACTGGAGGAGCTCGCGGTCGCCCGGCGAGTAATGCGCGTTGGGCACGACGCCGAGCATCCGCTTGGCGGTCACGTAATGCGGAGCGAGGCGCTCCTTCCAGTCGATGCCCGCGGGCCAGGTGCCGCGGCGGAAGGCCTCGTCCTTGGGCACCAGGTGGGTGTTGGCGTAGACCAGCGAGCCGCCGCCCACTCCCGCGCCCGAGAGAACCAGCACGTCGCGGAGCAGCGTCAGGCGTTGGATGCCGTAGCAGAAAAGCGCCGGCATCCAGAGGAACTTGCGCAGGCTCCAACTGGTTTTCGGGAAGTCCTCCGTCCGCCAGCGCTTGCCGGCCTCGACGACCAGCACACGGTAGCCCTTCTCCGAAAGCCGCAACGCCGACACGCTGCCCCCGAAGCCGGAGCCCACGATGATGAAGTCGTAGTCGTAAGAGTTTGCCGCCATCGGACGTAGTTTACGTCAAGATGCGGCAAAACGGGGAGGCCGCTGCTGTCCGAAAACTCTTCGTGGCTGTCCGATACCGTTTGCGCGTTGTCCGATACCGTTCGGGCGCTGTCCGAAAGCGTTCGGACGCTGTCCGAAAGCTCTCCGTAGCTGTCCGAGCTTGCTACTGGAATGTCCGGAAACTCTCTATAGCTGTCCTGGCTTGCTCCGGAGCTGTCCGAAAACTCCACTGAGCTGTCTGGAAACTTCGCTGAGCTGTCCGAAAACTTCACGGATCTGTCCGGATAATTCAAATATTGGTCCGGAAATTTTAGAAATTGGTCCGGAAACTTTTCGATTTTGTCCTAAAACTTTGGAAGTTGGTCCGAAAACTTCAGGAATGTGTCCGACGAATCGAGTTATTGGTCCTGTTTCTCTGAGCTTTTGTCCTAAAAATTCGGGTTTTGGTCCGAAAACTTAGCTCATCAAAGCCTCCTGCGGCGGTTGCGGTGCCGCCGCAGGAGTGTCGTCTCGGCCATACGCTAGGGCTGCT
>DASUNJ010000293.1:0-5037 GCA_036277235.1 Thermoanaerobaculia bacterium
GCTGAGCTCCTGGTTGACCAGTTCCATCAGGTCCAAGGTGCACCTCCTGTTTGGGGGTGGCGGGCGATGCGCCCGCTCCGTCCTGACCATACAGCAATGATGCTGCCAGGAACCCGCCCGGCCCATGATCTAATCCAGCCATGAGACTCCTCGCCGCCGTCCTGGCCCTGCTGATCGGGCCTGCCGCCCTGTTCGCGCTCTCGCCGGTCCCGCCGCCCCAGATGAAGCCCTGCCGGCTCCCCGGCCTCGAGCGCGAGGCCCGCTGCGGCGCCTCCGGCACCTCGAGAGTGCTCGAGAACCGCACGGCCGGGAACGGCCGCTGGCTCGACCTGCGCATCGCGGTGATTCCCGCGAGCGGAACGCCGGTCGAGCCCGATCCGGTCGTCTATTTCGAGGGTGGGCCGGGCGGGTCCGCGGTGGACTCGGGGCCGGGGTTGATCGAGGAGTTTCCAGACGCCCTCCGGCACCGCGACCTGATCTTGATCGACATCCGCGGCGCCGGAGGCTCAGGTCCCCTGCAGTGCCCCAAGACGGAGGAGTCGGCCCTCGATAGTTTCATGGACCCGGTCATGGTGCGGAGCTGCCGCGAGACCCTGGCCCGGGACCACGACCTCTCGCAGTACACGACCGACGCCATCGTGGACGACGTGCACGAGCTGCTCTCCCGGATGGGCTACCACTACTACAAAAAAGTGAACCTCCTCGCCGCTTCGTACGGCACCCGCGCCGCCCTGGTCTTCCTGCGGCGCCATCCCGAGATGGTACGCACGATCCACCTCCACTCCGTGCTGCCCGTGGACGGCCGCGTGCCGATGCACCTGGCGCCGCACACACAGGCTGCCTTCGACCGGATGGCCGCGGCCTGCGCGGCCGAGCCGGCCTGCCGCGCCGCCTTTCCGGACCCGAAAGCCGACCTCGAAACGGTCCTGAAGCGCCTGGAGGCGAAGCCGGCGGAGGTGCCGGTGCAGGACAAGGACCAGAAGACACGCCAAACGACGCGAATACTGCGGCTGTCGCGCAACGGCGCGGCTCAGACCGTGCGCTACCTGCTCTACCGGCCGGCGGGGGCCCGCAGCCTGCCGTTGCTCCTGCGCCGCGCCGCCTCGGGCGACCTGGTGCCCCTCGCCCAGACCGCCTGGGACGTCACGGGCGCCATGCTCACCTCCTCGCCGAGCGGGCTCTACCTTTCCGTGACCTGCGCCGAGGACGTGGCCTTCGTGGACCCCGCGGAGGCGGCGCGCCTCGCCGCGGGCACGTTCATGGGCGATCTCCGGGTGAGGCAGCAGACCGCGGCCTGCGCGGAGTGGCCGGCGGCCAAGGTGCCGGCGAGCTTCCTGGAGCCGGTGCGCTCCTCCGTGCCGGTGCTGATCTATTCGGGGGAGAACGATCCCGGCACGCCGCCGGAATGGGCGGAGAGAGTGGCGCAGACGCTCCCCAGGAGCCGGATTCTCACCGTCCCCGGCGGCGCCCATGTCTTCTACGGCCTGCCGGGCGTGGAGTGCCTGGACCGCGTTTACTCGGATTTCCTCGCGCGAGGGACGGCTGAGGGGCTCGACCTCGAAACCTGCCGCAAGTCGATCCGGCCCCTGCCGTTCCTGACGAGCTTCGAATGAAAAACCCCTCTCCCCGAAGGGAGAGGGGGGACGGGATCAACCCATCAAATCAATAGCGGGATTCGGCGCACTGGAGCGCCGAGCGGTCGTCGGTCGCCAGCGACCGGCCGGCCGAGCCGAAGTAAAAGGCGTACATGGTCGCCGTCGTGCTCACATCGCTGTGATGGATGCCGAGCGAATGGCCGATCTCATGGGCCATGACCGCCTCGGTGTCGTACTGGGCGCCGCTGGTCGTCCAGGTGACGTTGTTGTTGAAGGAGATGTCGGTCTCGACGATTACCTGGCCGGACTGCAGGACCAGGGCGGTGATGGCGAGACAGGAGCCGGTGCAGCCGTTGCCCGAGGCCCAGAGCACCGTGTTGGTGCCGTTGGTGGTAAAGCCGGTGGTGGTGGTGCCGGCATAGGTCAGCACGTGGTTGGCGCTTGTCACGTTGGTCCAGGAGGCCAGGGCGTTCGACAGGGCCGTGGTCTTGCCCGAGCCCTGGTTGGCGGTGTTGAGGCGCCAACTGATGTTCTTGTTGTTCCAGTGGGTGAACCCGCCGGCATTGCTGCACGACACCGCGGCGCCGGCGCTGAAACGGCCGACGCCGGTGTTCTGGATCATGCGGTAGGCGTGGGAGGGGGCCGCCGAGGCGATCAGCCCCGCGGCGGCGAGAGCCAGAGCGAAAGCCTTGCGGTTCATCACTTCACCTCCCGGCGTGCGTCGTTGTAGCCTGCGATTTCACGGATCGACTGCATCATCGAGTTGAGCGGGAAGCCCTCGCGGCCGCCCTCGGCATCGAACGAGCCGCGCGCGTCGGGAAGGAGCGGATGGCCGTTGGCCTGGCTGACCGCGCGCAGGCCGTCCCTGCCGATCTTGACGTCGAATGCGCCCTGAACCAGGGAGCGGACCGTAAGGGCCTTGCCGCCCGGCAGGTCTTCCTCATTGAGGAACAGTACGTAGGAATTGCCCGGGACGAGCTCGGCATTGCCGATGATCAGGGTGGTGGTCTCGCCGACCCGGCCGCCCATGATCGTCAGCGTGAGCTCGCGGTCCTTCACATTGCCCTTGAGCACGTCGTGCGCGGCGACTCGAACGTCGGTGAGAATGAACGTCCCATCCGCGTTCCAATACGAGCGCACGTCGACGACCTCGCCCACGACGATGGTCCGGTTGAAGCGGACCAGCTCGTCGAGGCTCTCGCGGATCAGCGTCGTCGCGCCCGCCGGCGCCACCACGCTTGCGGCGATGGCGAATGCCATGACGCCGCGCAGCAACCTCTTCACGTCCATAGAGGGTCTCCTTATACACCCGTAGCCGGTAGGGCTGCGGGAAAGCCGGAATCGAAGCTGAAGAGAACTTGCCTTCTATTGGATGGTGGTGCGCGCCATGGCAAAGTCGTGACACTGCAGATTAGAATCGCGGCCACGACATGACCGTCACGCCTACTTCCCTCCCCACGGTCTCGCGGGAGAAGGAGCGGGTCATCGCTCCTCCGCGCTCGGCCGTACCCGCGCCCGGCGCCGGGCCGGTGTTCGGCCGCAGGTTCTTCCGGCTGTTCCGCGAGAGCGGGATCGGCTGGTTCTTCCTCGTCTTCCTGGGGGCCGGCTCCGCGGTCTTCCTGTTTGGCCTGGCGGGCACGGTCGGTCCCTACAAGGAGGGGCTGCGAGAGAATGGCGATCCCCGCTTCTTCCTGGGCGCCATGGCTTTCGGCACGGTCTTCTGCCTGGTCAGCCTGCGCATGATGCAGGTGGCGCTCACCGAGACGGCGAACCGGCGGGGGAAGAAGGGACCGAAGGGCGAGCCCTGGACCTGGGACCATCCCTGGCGGGAGGACTGGATGCCGCCGGACTACAGCGGTGGCGGCAGCGGCACGGTGCTCGGGCGCGTGGCATTCCTCGCCCTGCTCGGCCTGTTCAACGTGGTCTGGGCGTCGCCGAGCTGGCTGCTCAAGGGGATCGTGGCCTTCTTCGATCTCTTCGGGTTGCTGATCGTCTACGATTCCTTCCAGAAGCTTTACCAGTGGCTGCGGTTCCGCCAGCCGGTGATGATCTGGGAAACGCTGCCGGCGTTCCTGGGGGGCGAGTTGCGCGGCCGGGTAGCCTTCGCGCGCGGCGTCCGCGCCACGGGACCCACGCGCCTGACGCTCCGCTGCGTGCGCGACGAGTGGGTCGACTCGGGCTCGGGAAAGAACCGGACCAAACGATTGGAGCCCCAGTCGATCTACCGGCAGACGATCGAAGTCCCGCTGCCCGGCCCGCCGGGCGAGCCCCTGGACGCAGTCGATTTCGCCTTCGATCTCCCGTCCGACCTGCCCGGCACGGACCTCTCCCTGAGCGAGGCGGTCTATTGGCAGGTCCTGGTCGACGTCCCCCTCGCCGGTCCGAACTTCGAGACCGTCTTCCTGGCTCCGGTCTATCAAAAACAGTAGGAGATCCAATGACCGTCATACCGTCCTCTTCCGAAGCAGGCCCCGCTCCGGAGTCGACCGTCTCCCGGAAGAAGGAGAGGCTTTGGGGGGTAACTTCCCGCGGCATGGTCCCCTGGCCCGGCACGAGCTCGGTGTTCGGCCGCGGCTTCTTCCGCCGGTTTCGCAAGCTCGGCACCATGGCCTGGCTCTTCCTGGGCTTCCTGGCGGTCGGGACGGCGATCTTCCTGTTCGGCCTCGCGGGCACCGTGGGTCCCTACAAGGAGGGCCTGCGCGAAAACGGCCAGCCCACCTTTTTCTACGGCGCGATGGCGTTCGGCATCGTCTTCATCCTGATGGCGCTGCGCATGCTCCAGGTGGCGCTCGCCGACAAAGGGAGACGCGAGCTTCCTCCGCGGAAAGAGAGGAAGGCGCCCTGGACCTGGGACCATCCCTGGAGCCAGGACTGGATGCGGCCGGATTATGGCAAGCACGTCGGCGACACGCTCCTGGGGCGGGTGGTGTTCTTCGCCATGGTCGCGCTGTTCAATGCCGCTTGGCTCACCGGGGAAGGGTTCGTCTACCTCATTCTCATTGTCCTCGACCTGTTCGCGCTGGTTGTCCTCTACGTCACGCTGCGCACGGCTTTCCAGTCGGTCCGGTACCGCACGCCCGTGGTGATCTGGGAGAAGATCCCCGTGTTCACGGGCAACCTGCTCCAGGGCCGGATCGCCTTTCCCCGCGACATGCGCGCCATGGGTCCGACGCGGCTGTCGCTGCGCTGCGTGCGCGACGAGCAGGTGTCCGAGGGCGGGCCGGCCAACCAGCAGCCCGTCGCGATCTACCGGGAGACCCAGGAGATTCCGCTGCCGGGCGAGCCCGGCGAGCCTCTCGACGCCCTGAGCTTCTCCTTCAAAGTCCCGGACGACCTGCCGGGCACGAACCTGGTGAAAAAAGAGCCGATCTACTGGCAGGTCGTGGTCAGAGTGCCGGTCGCCGGGCCGGACCTCGAAGTCGCTTTCCTGGCGCCGGTCTAT